>JBOHTL010000535.1:0-3934 GCA_050733735.1 Gemmatimonadaceae bacterium | reverse complement strand
GAGGGAAATCGGCATGGCCGTGAAGATAGTGACCCGGCACACCCCTTGCCCCTTGTCGGGCTCGGCAGCGCGACGCGCGATGCACTCCCAATCAGTACGCTCACTTGTCCGAACTCATCCTCCGTCTGAATGCGCGGGCCAAATCATCCGTCCTGAGCGTTCAGGAGTACTTCATTCTCGCGTGGAACTCCCTGCGCTTCATTTTCGCGCGGCCGTTCTACACGCAGGACGTGGTGCAGCAGATGGACGAGATCGGCGTGAAGTCGCTGGGGATCGTGCTGCTCACCGGTTTGTTCACGGGGATGGTGCTCGCCCTGCAATCCAGCGTGCAGCTGCAGACGTTCGGTGCGACGATGTACATCGGCCGCCTGGTCGCGGGCTCGATGATCCGCGAGCTCGGTCCGGTGCTGGCGGGACTGATGGTGGCTGGCCGCGTGGGATCCGGGATCGCGGCGCAGCTCGGGTCGATGAAGGTGACCGAACAGATCGACGCGCTCAACACGCTCGGCACGGATCCGATCAAGAAGCTCGCGACGCCGCGCGTGCTCGCCGCGCTCGTGATGCTGCCGGTGCTCACGATCATCAACGACATGGTCGGCATCGTCGGCGGCAACGTCATCGCGACGTTGATGCTCGGCCTGCCGTCGTCGCTGTACTGGCGCACCGTGTGGGAGCAGATCATCTCCGGTGGATTCGTGTTCGGGTTCATCCCGAATGACTTCGTGCAGGGCCTGATCAAGCCGTTCGTTTTCGGCGCGATCATCGCGATCACGGCGTGCTACTTCGGACTCCGCACGACCGGCGGGACGGAAGGTGTGGGACAGAGCACCACGAAAACGGTCGTCACGTCCAGCATTCTCATTCTCGTGGCGGACTACTTTCTCACGCAGCTTCTGCTGTCGGTGCTCGTCGTGCCATGACGCAGGAACTGCGGCGCGGGGAACGACGGAGCGGCGGACATGTGCGGGAGGCGATCCGCCAGGAGCTGGCGCGCGACGCCCGCGAAGACGGCCCGGAATGGCGAGACGGATCTCGTCCTCCGGTCATCGAGCTCCAGGACGTGACGCTGTCCTTCGATCAGCCGATTCTCGAGGACGTGTCGTTCTCCGCCGACGAAGGCGAAACGGTGGTGATCGTCGGAGAGTCCGGAACGGGGAAGTCGACGGCGCTCAAGCTGATCCTTCGCCTGCTGATCCCCGAGCGCGGACGGGTGCTCATCGACGGGGACGACATCACGCACCTCTCCTTCGAGGACGCGCTCAAGGTGCGGCAGAAGATCGGAATGGTGTTTCAAGGCGCCGCGCTCTTCGACTCACTCACCGTGTTCGAGAACGTCGCGTATCCGCTGCGGGAGCACACGGAGCTGAGCGAGGACGAGATCGAGCATCGCGTGCGTGAGAAGCTGCAGTTCGTGGATCTCGATGCCGACGAAGTGATGGAGAAGCTTCCGTCGGAGCTGTCGGGGGGCATGCGCAAGCGCGTCGGCATCGCGCGCGGGATGGCCAACGATCCCGAAGTCATGCTCTACGACGAGCCCACGTCCGGTCTCGACCCACTCACGACGGGCACCATCACGCGGCTGATCATGAAGCTGCAGCGCGAGCTTCGCGTCACCAGCATCGTCGTGTCGCACGACATCCGGTCGGTATTTCGCATGGCGACGAAGGTCGCCCTCTTGCATGAGCGACGAATCGTGTTCTTCGGCACGCCGGAGGAAATGGCTGCTGCCGAAGACCCGTATATCCGGGATTTCCTTGGCGGGTTGTAGATGAAACGGTCGGCACTCATCACGTGGGATCAGGTACGCGTCGCGGGGATCATTCTCGCCGCGCTAGCCATTCTTGCGTTCGCCGGCTACAAGCTCGGCCAGGCAGCGAACCTGTTCACGAGCCGTTACGAACTGGTCGCATATCTCGACAACGTCAACGGCCTGCGGCCGGGAGGGTCTGTGACGCTGGCCGGCCAACTCGTGGGCACGGTCAAGGAAATCGAATTCATGCCCGTCGACTTCGACACGACGCGCAACCTCCGCGTCGTGGCTCGGATCGATCGCAGCGTGCGTGAACAGATCCGACGTGACTCGGAGGCACGCCTGCGCACCATGGGTCTGCTGGGAGACAAAGTGCTCGACATCTCGCCGGGGACGCCCGGATTTGCGGTGCTCGAGCAGGGTGACACGCTACGGGTCGAGACGGCGCTGGATTACGAGGCGGTTCTCGCGAAAGCGGCGGGTGCCGTGGACGACGTCGTGCTGCTGACGCGCGATCTGCGGACGGTCACCGCGGGTCTCGCGCGAGGGCAGGGAACGATGGGACAGCTCCTGACGAATCGCGCCATGTACGATCAGATGACCAGCGCGATGGCGCGGGCGAACGCCTTGTTCGCAAGTCTGCAGAATCCCAATGGCACGTTCGGGCGGATGATGAACGATCCGACGCTCTACAACCGCCTCACCGTCGCCGTCGCGACGCTCGATTCGACCTTGGCCGCAGTGAATTCGAGTCAGGGGAGTCTCGGCAGGCTGCTGCGCGACACCACCCTGTACGCGAATGTCGTGGGCATCGCCCAGGGCGCGGATTCGTTGATTGCGATGCTGTCGAACGAGCAGGGGATGCTCGGTCGCATGATGAGCGATCAGACCCTGTACGATCAGCTCATCAAGCTCACCACAGACCTGGGCGCGGTGCTGGCGGACGTGCGTCGCGATCCGCGGCGCTATACGAAGGGGATGTTCTGTGTGCTCAACTGCAAGTAAGGGGAACCGCACTGGACGGTTCTTTGCATTGCAAAGTACTTGTCCTCGTCCTACATTCGCGGCGGGCAGTGAATGTGTCGGACGACGGAACTTCGTGACTGGACCGGCGTAAAAAAGCGCGCTATGTTATTGGGCTGACACGCATTAGCGACGCACGGCGAACGCGTGTTTTTGGTCGCGTAGCTCAGCTGGTTAGAGCGCTGGTCTCACATACCAGAGGTCCGGGGTTCGAGTCCCTGCGCGACCACTGCCCTCCACGGCGGTCCTCCGCCACGGAAGCACCCAGGCAATCGAGGATATGCGGTTTTTACACACGCGGGCGCTGATCGCGTCCGTTTTCCTGTGCGTGGGCGCGCCGGTCGCCGTCGCGCAGCAACAGCCGGGCCGACCCACTCCAGAGCAGGCGCGCGCGATGCTCGCGAACCCGCAGATGGTGGAACAGCTGCGTCAGCGGATCATGACGAGCGGGTTGAGCGCCGAACAGATTCGCGCGCGTCTGCGGGCCGAGGGGTACCCCGAAAATCTGCTCGACGCCTACCTGCCGGGAGCGACCGGCGAGGCCAGTGCGCCGGGAGCCGAGGTATACGGCGCAGTGGAGCTTCTCGGCATCGCAGATAGCGCGGATGTCGAAGTCCTGCAGACCCTTCAGGGCAGCCCGTTTTCCGAGCTGTTGCGCGATTCGCTGGAACGCATCAGAGAGAGTCGGCGGCGCTATCTGCAACGTGCCGACGTCGCAGATTCGATGGCGCGCGCCGACAGCGGGTACAACATCTTCGGCCTCGATGTGTTTGATAACCCGACGACGCGTTTCCAGCCGAATCTCGGCGGGTCCATCGATGAGAGCTACCGTCTCGGACCGGGCGATCGCCTCGTTCTGATCCTCACCGGCGACGTCGAAGCTGCCCATGAGCTCCCGGTCACCAGAGAGGGTTTCGTCGTCATTCCGCAGGTGGGGCAGATCCACGTCGCAAACCTCACCCTCGGCGACCTCGAAAATCTCCTGTACGCCAGGCTCGGGCGGGTGTACAGCGGCGTGCGACGTGGGGATGGCGCAACCACGCGGTTCTCGATCAACGTGGCCCGGCTGCGCACCATTCAGGTGTTCGTGCTCGGTGACGTCAACAACCCGGGGAGCTACAACATCTCCGGTGCAGGCACTGCGATCAGCGCCTTGTATGC
>JBOHTL010000534.1:0-4470 GCA_050733735.1 Gemmatimonadaceae bacterium | reverse complement strand
CAGTGACAGCTGGAAGCGCCACCCCTGCACGTGCTCGTCGCGCGCCGCTTCGTCGGGCAGCTCGTGTACCAGGGTGAGACGCGTGCCGGACCGGTCAGGCTTTAGCGTGATCGTCACGCGCGAGCTTCCGGCCGCAATGGGTTTGCCACTCACGAACCCGTACGTGAAGACGAGCTGTGTCGGCGCGGCGATGGAGAGGACCTGGCCGGCAGACTCGATGCCGCCGGGATGCTTGATGTAGATGTCACCGCCGGGTCGCGGGTCGATGCGGGACCCCACTCCCCACCACTTCGCCCATCTCGCGCTGTCCGTGAAGAAGCGGAACACGACCTCCGGCGTGGCGTGGATGGTCACCGTCCGATCCAACCGGTGCGGCAGCGTCGCTGTGGCATTCATGTCAGGGTCTCCGGGGTTTGCGCGTTTTCTTACGGCGCGACCGCGGCCCACGCCGCGTGTGTTCCAGCTCGGCGATCAGCTTCAGCCGCCAGAGCGCGTCGTCCCACATGCGCTCGAGCATCGCTGCCAGAGGACCGAGCGCATCGCGGCGCGCGATGTAGAACCGATGCCGCCCCTGCGTCCGCGACTGCACGAGTCCAGCATCTGCGAGCGCCCTGAGTTGCAGCGAGACGGCGCCGAAGGTGACGTCGGGCATCGCATCGCGGATCGCGCCGGCGCTGCGCTCCTCCGTCCAGACGAGGCGAAGAATCTCCTGCCGCCGAGGGCTGGCGATCGCGGCAAGTACCGTCGATGGCATGGCTAATATTTAAGATCAAACTAAATTAGTTCAAGGCCTGCGCATTGGCGCCGGAGGGGGGCGGCCGTTGCGCGGAAGCGAGCGAAATGACAGACTGTATACAGCGCAGGTTCTTGTCAGCGCCGGAGGTAATTCCATGCGTGTTCGTTTTGTTTTTTCGCTCGCGCTGCTGACGCTCCCGCTGCTCAGCGCCAGTGCGCAGCGGCTGCCCGTCACCCCCCGTCCGCGCGTGGCGCGTCCCGCGGAGCTCCCGCCGCAGCCCGGGCCTATCGCGCGGGAGATGGCCTACAAGCGCCTGCCGTACTCCTCCGAGACGTACCCGATGATCAGCTACCACACGTTCGGATTCTCGTCGTGGCTGGTGGGTGGCATCGGAGAGCATGTGGACTTGCGCGTCGCTCCGCGCCTGTCCCTGACTCTCGATGGGACGTCGTCGATGCTCGGCTCGCCGATGCAGACCAACACACTGGAGCTTGGGGTCCGGTTCCGGCCGGACCGCGACGTGCGCCGCCTGTATCCGTTCGCCGACGTTCGGCTGGGATACATGCAGGCGTATCAGTCGCAGTTCCGCGGCTTCGACGTCGGCGATCCGTTCGGCGCCGGGGCACCCGGTCCCGGTTCCCGCTTCAGTCAGGGATTTGGCGGCCTCGGAGGGATGGGTGTCGAATACGCGCTGAGCCGCATGTTCTCGCTGACGTCGAGCGCCGCGATCATGCGCACCCGGATGACATCCCGCGCGTTTCTGACGAACACGGAAGACGCGCGCTTCTGGATGACGACCTATCGCTACACGCTCGGCCTGCGATTCAACCCCGTGCGCGCGGTCCATCCGCCGGTGCCGCCGTATCCGTCGTCCGCGACACCGAAGCCGTAGCGTCGACGTCGTTGGCATGAGCGGCCGTCATGAACGTGACGGCCGCTCTGCTTTTTGGTGTCATAGATTCCGCGCATGTTCACAGGCGGCGAAGTCGCTGGCGTGCTGCGTTCGATGCGGATCACGCACGTCCTCACGGTTCCCGACAGCACCATCGGCCGCTGGGAACGCGAGATCGAGGCGAGCGGCATTCGTCTCATCCGTGTCTGCCGGGAGGGAGAGGCGTGGACGATCGCGGGGGGGTTGTACCTCGGCGGCGCCGCGCCACTCGTCGTGATCCAGTGCACCGGCCTGTTCGAGTCGGGCGACGCGCTCCGCAATACGCTGCACGAGTGGAAGCTGCCGATCTACTCGATCATCGGGTATCGCAGCTATCTCGATCAGGGCAACCTGCCGGGCGATACGTCGCTCGTGTTCACCGAGCCGATTCTCGCGGCCTGGAATCTGGATGTCTGCTTCATCAAGTCACGGGAACAGCTACGAGAGATCGGTGAGCACTATCGCGCCTGCCAGGCGGCCGCCACGCCCGGCGTCGCGCTCCTGGCGGAGGGTCGGTCGTGATTCCGCTCGCCGAGGCCCTGGACGTTGTGCGCCGTGTCCGCCGCGATGAGGACGTGGTCGTCACGACGATGTCGTCCTCGAAGGTCTGGATGGACTTCGCACCGCCGCATCCGCGCGATTTTGTGTTCGTTCCCTCGTGCATGGGACACGCGACCTCGTACGGACTCGGGCTGGCTCTGGCGCAGCCGCGCCGCCGCGTGATCGTTTGCAACGGCGACGGATCGATGCTCATGAACCTCGGGTCGCTCGTGACCATCGCCGCGCAGTCGCCGCCGAACCTGACGGTCATCGTGATGGACAACGGCGTCTACGAGGTGACCGGCGCCCAGCCGGTGCCCGCGCGGGTCGACTACGCCGGACTCGCACGCGCCAGCGGCGTGGCGAACGTGCATGCCTTCAGGAACACGGTCGACTGGGAGGCAGCGGCGGCCACGGTGCTGGAGACGTCGGGACCAAACGTTGTGATCCTGGAGATCGAACCGGTGCCGGGACGACCGGCGCCGAAGTCCCCCGGCGACCCGGCCAACCGCGCGGGCGCCTTTCGCGCGGCACTCGGCGCCTGACGCTGGCGGTCGCACACAGTTTTGTATACACTAGGCCGCATGACGACAGCCGCCGCCAACGTGCCGCTGACCGCACCTGCCGTCGTCTCCGCAGAGCCTCGCGGTCGAATCGCCTCCATCGACCTCGTGCGCGGCGCGATCATGGTGCTGATGGCGCTCGACCACGTGCGCGACTTCGTGACCGAGCTGCGCTTTCCCCCGGAGAATCTTGCGCAGGGAAGCACCGCCCTCTTCTTCACGCGGTGGTTCACGCACTTCTGCGCTCCCGGCTTCTTCCTGCTCGCTGGACTGGGGATTGGTCTCGCGCTCCACAAGCGCCGATCGCCCGTTGCGATGACGACGTACCTGCTGACGCGCGGTGTCTGGCTCCTCGTGCTCGAGCTGATCATCACGCCGGTCGGTTGGCGCTTCGGCTTCAACTTCTTCCCTGCCTTCGCGCTCGTGCTCTGGGCGCTCGGATGGTCGATGATCCTCATGGCGGTGCTGGTGCACCTGCCGCGCGCGGTGGTCACCGCGGTCGCGCTGATCATGATCGGCGGCCACAACCTGCTCGACGGCATTCAACCGGCGGCCCTCGGATCGTTCGCATGGTTGTGGCATGTGCTGCACGTGCCCGGCTTCGTGATTCCCGGAAAACTGTTGATCGCGTATCCGCTGATCCCCTGGATCGGCGTCATGGCGCTCGGGTTCGTCCTGGCTGATGCGTATCGCTGGGACGCGGCGCGACGCAGGCGCTTTTTCATCTGGTGTGGCGCGGCGGCGGTCGCGCTGTTCATCGCGCTGCGCTTCGCCAACGCGTATGGCAATCCGGATCCATGGACGGCGCAGCGAACGCCGGGCCTCACCGTCTCATCCTTCCTGAATGTCCGGAAGTATCCGCCCTCGCTGCATTTTCTGCTGATGACGCTCGGTCCCGTGCTCATTGCGCTGGCGCTGACCGAGCGCGTACGCGGCCGCGTCGGAAGCTGGCTATCCGTGTACGGACGCGTGCCGCTCTTCTTCTACGTCACTCACATTTTTGTCGCGCACGCCGTCGGTGTGCTGCTGGCGCTGGCTCAGGGGGGAGAACTGAGGCGGATCCCCGTCATCACCGATCCGGGAGCATTGCCGGAATGGTTTGGTGTGGAGCTGCCAGGCGTCTACCTGGCCTGGATGCTCGTCGTCGTCGCGCTGTACTTCCCCTGCCGCGCATTCGCGCGGCTCAAGGAGCGACGCCGCGATTGGTGGCTGCAGTACTTGTAAGGAACCTCTAACGCCCGCGTGCCGGACTGCGCTGTCCCGTCGCTGCGGCCAGCGCGTTCTTCTGCTGCGTCTCGAGTTGCCGCTCGGCGTACGTCACGCTGCGATACAGCGTGTTGTACTCCATGAGCTCCTGGCTGTCGTCGAACGTCGGCGTCACGCCGTCATCGCCCGGAAGGATCCGCGCGTCCGCGCGCGCCAGGAATTCGTGAAGCTTCAGTGCGCTTTCCGCATAGCGCCGCATGGCCTCGTACAGCTCGCGGCGGGTGCCGCTGGACCGGGCCATCCCACGTTTGAATCTGACCGCGATCTCCTCCGTGTCGTCCCCGAATTTCGCTTCGGCCAGCCGCACGTCGGCGACGCTGTCCATGACCGCTTCGAAGCCCGACTCGATAGCGCCAACGTATGCCAGGTAACCGCGAAAATACTGATCGACGTCGAGCCGCGCGCTCGCTCCGGCAACATACTCGTTGGACAGC
>JBOHTL010000533.1:0-3893 GCA_050733735.1 Gemmatimonadaceae bacterium | reverse complement strand
AGCGAGAGGTGCCCAAATACGACACCGCGCACGCGCGGAAGCAAGCCCGATGCGCGCAGATGCAGCAGGCGCTCGTCCACGACCGACATCGGATCCTTGGTTTCCTCGAGGAACAGGATCGCGTCGTCGACCTGGACCTCGTACGGCGTGCCGATGGACTGCTGAACCAGGGACAGGTTGCCGCCCACCAGTCGCCCGACCGCCCGGCCGGGCTGGATTGCCCGCGTGGTCCCGTATCCCAGTCGCGTGGCGGGACGCGGATCGGTGAGCGACGTGAGCAGCGACGCGAGCGTCGGGTCGCGCCGCCCCGGCACGAGATCGTCGACCGTTGGCCCATGGAATGTGCGCAGCCCAGCGCGGCGGTTGAGCCAGAGATGCAGGGCGGTCACGTCCGAGTAGCCGACGAGCGACTTGGGGTGCATCCGGAACAGCTCGGGCTCGAGATACGGCAACATGCGGGCAGCGCCGTAGCCCCCCGTGCCGCCGATGATCGCCTTGACCCGCGGGTCCACCCACATGGCCATGAAGTTCTCGGCGCGGCGCTCGTCTTCCTTGCGCTGAAAGCGACGAAAGGTCAGCAGCTCCGGATCGAGCGCCACGGAGAAGCCGGCGCGCTCGAGTGCCTTCACGCCTCGCAGCAGCCAGTCTTCGCGCGGTGAGTACGACGGCGCGACAATCCCGATCGTGTCGCCGGGGACGAGCGCGGGGGGCCGAAGCAGTGAACTCGGCGACGCCTCCGCAGGTGTTACGAGAGCGTCAACTGTGAGAGCCATTGGGGGAGAGAATCGTACTCCGTCGTACCCCCGGAATGTACGTGTGGCTCCGAAGGTCGGCGACCAAAGCGCCGCGGCCGCCACCGGAAACCCGCGCAGCGGCTAGTTTTCGAGCATGGCAGTACCCGACCCAAGTACCTATTTCAGAAAGGGTTTCGGCCTCAAGGCCCAGGTCCAGGACGAGCTCGCCGCGGACTACAGCGGCCGGCTGGTGGACCGGATGCGGGCTGAGGATTACACCCTCCGGGTCGGGGACGTCACCGTCCGCCTGGCCCGGGAGTTCGGGTTCTGCTACGGCGTGGAGCGCGCGGTCGAGTATGCGTACCAGACCCGGCGCAAGTTCCCCGACCGGCGCATCTATCTCGTGGGCGAGATCATTCACAATCCCCATGTGAATCGCCGGCTGCGCGAGATGGGCATCGAGATTCTCATGGCGCGCGAGGGACGCTTCGATTTCAGCGGCGTCGCCCCCGACGACGTCGTGATTCTTCCCGCTTTCGGGGTCACGATTCACGACTTCGAGGAGCTGCGCGCGATCGGCTGCATCCTGGTCGACACGACTTGCGGCTCCGTGCTCAACGTCTGGAAGCGCGTCGAGAGCTACGCGAAGGACGGATTCACCGCACTGATTCATGGAAAGCACTATCACGAGGAGACGCGCGCCACTGCCTCGCAGGTCCGGAAGTACGAGAACGGGCACTACCTCGTGGTGCGCGACATGGCCGAAGCGCAGCTCGTCTGCGATTTCATCGAAGGCAGGCGCAGCGGCGAGGAGCTGATGACCAGACTCGGCCACGGCGCGTCTCCCGGATTCGAACCTGCCGTCCATTTGCAGCGCATCGGCGTGGCGAATCAGACGACGATGCTCGCGCGGGAATCGCTCGCCATCGGTGAGGCGGTGGGCGACGCCATCGCCCGCGCGCGGGGCCCCGACGCCAGAGCGCGCGACTTCCGCACCTTCGACACCATTTGCAGTGCCACGCAGGAGCGGCAGGACGCGGTGACGCAGCTGCTCGAGGAACCGCTCGACGTGATGGTCGTGATGGGCGGGTTCAACTCCAGCAACACCATCTCGCTGGCGGCGCTGTGCGCCGAGCGCGTGCCGACGTACCACGTGGAGTCTCCCGAAGGGATCGATCCGGACGAGGGCACGGTGCACTATCGCCTGCCGGGATTGAAGCACGCGGAATCGGACGCGCGCGACTGGCTGCCTCGCGGGGAAGTGACGCTCGGCATCACCGCGGGCGCGAGCACGCCGAACTCGAAGATCGGCGAGGCAGTGGTGCGCATACTCGCGACGCGCGGGCTGGAGCTGCCGTCGGTCGATTGACGGGCGGTTATGGCAGCCAGCCGGAGAAGCAGATCAACGTTCGTGCACCACGGCAGTAGGAACCCGGCTGTCGGACATGATTCCTGTGCCAAGCTGGCCATGATCACCACGGCCCCAGCAGAATCCGCTGCCTTCTTGAGTAAGCGCGCACGTGTGTGCGCCACTGCTGGCTGTGATGGCCACAAATTTGTACGTGCCGGCAACGAGCTGTGGCGCCGACTCGTCCGCAACGCGGCCATTTCCCAATTGACCACGCGCGTTGTTCCCCCAGCAATAGAGAAGGCGTGTGTCAGTCAGTCCGCAGGTGTGGAGCTCACCGAGGGCGAGCATTAGCCAACGCTGATCGCCGGCCACTTCGATCGGAACGCTCGAGTGGGAATGCGAGCCATTCCCCAGTTGCCCATACCGATTCCATCCCCAGCAAAAAGCTCGCGCGTCGAGCGTAATCCCGCACGTATGCGTGGCACCTGGATAAAGCGTGGCGAACCGTAGATCACCTACAATTGCAACGGGGCTAGCACTTTCTCTGCCTTCCTCGGGTGTTCCTCCATCACCGAGCCTCCCGTAGTCGTTTGCTCCCCAGCAATAGCCGACGGCTTGGATAGTTAGACCGCAGGACATCGCGGAGCCCGCGAAGACTTTTGTGAATTCGTACTCCGTTTCTATCGCCGAGGGAGTTGGCATGGCTCCCACCACCTGTCCGTCTCCTAAGGCGCCCCGAAATCTGTTGCCCCAACAGTATGTGCGTTCATCGAAGGCTATCCCACACGCGTGGAACGCACCCAACACGAGCGTGCGCCACCGAAGATCACCTGGCACAGCGGATGGACTTCGCTTCGCCACGAATGAACCATCGCCGAGCTCTCCAAGCTGGTTCGCGCCCCAACAGTAAGCGGCTCGCGCCGTGTCAAGGGCGCAGGTCGACAAGGCCCCAACCGTGATCGTCACGAACCGATGATCACCTGGGACGCGCACCGGCACTGCCGAGTTTGGAGCAACTGAGTCCGGATGGGGAGGGTCGAAGAAATACCCAGCGACGCCTCCCCAACAAGCGGCGTATTGCGTCGTCGAGATGGCGCACGTATACGCCGAGCCTGCTGCGAGCGACCTCCATTGTGATACAGAAACGGGCTCTGCCGCAGAGCGACAATCCGTGCTCACTATGCAGATTGCTGCAACCAAGGAGCGACGACCAAGCTCCCTGATATCGTTCACCGCACTGGCTTTCAGCCGCCGGCTGTCGTCAATGAGTCGCCGCTTGTGCGGACAGATCGACATGATTGTCGCTCCGTAAGCCACTGAGGCGCTAATGCCGGCGCAGGCGAGCGGCGACCTACGTGGCAATCTTGTCACGCAACAGAGGCATGCCATGTCGTCACGTATTCACGCATGCCGAAGCAGCAGGCGCGTATGATCACGATCTCAACATGAAATCTGTGGGAACGGACACACCGTTACCGAGAGATCGTCGGACGCGGTCGCGAGCGAAGCATCCTGAACCGTTACGCTTACAGTGTAGCTACTGGATGCGGACCATGAGAAAACGCTCGACGCCGACTGCTGCTGAACTGCTCCGTCGATCCGCCACGTATAAGTGAACGGGGAAGTGCCGCCATTCGGAGATGCGTTGAACTCGGCTTCGTGGCTCTCAGGTATCACGTCCCACGGCGCCCAAGTCCGTGGCGCCGGCACCGAGTCGCCGACGGATCTCTACGTTCGACCACGAATAATTCATTCTACTGAGAATTGCTGCCGCCGCGGCCACATGCGGCGCTGCGAATGATGTACCC
>JBOHTL010000532.1:0-2189 GCA_050733735.1 Gemmatimonadaceae bacterium | reverse complement strand
ACGGATCGGCGCGACCACCGAGCCCGTGCCCGAGACGCTGCGTCCTTTTCTCTCGGGACGCTGATGCTCGGACGCATCGAGGATTTCGCGCTCGAGCGCTATTTCGCGCGCTGGGAGTTCGCCGTTCGCCATCAACTGAGCGCGTCCGATGTCGAGCCGCTGGCCATGGCCGAGCTGGTCGCGCTGGCGGATCCCGACACGCGCGCGCGATGGGACGCGCTGACCCTCGGATACTCCGAGTCTGCCGGGCTGCCCGATCTCCGCGCCGAGATTGCGCGAGGGTATTCGACGCTCGAGGCCAGCCATGTGCTCGTGGTGGCCGGTGCCGAAGAGGGGATTCTGCTCGCCATGCTGGCGTCTCTGTCGTCCGGGGAGCACGCGGTGGTCGTGACACCGGCGTATCAATCGCTGCACGCGGTTGCGCGTACGACTGGCGCCTCAGTCACGATGGTCGCCCTGCAGCACGACGCCTGCTGGCTGCTCAACGTCGACGACATCGAGCGCGCGATCACCCGGCACACCAGACTCGTCGCGATCAACTTTCCTCACAATCCCACCGGCTCCCATATCGACGAGAACACGATGCGGCGCGTCGTGAAGCTCACCGATGATGCCGGTGTGCTGCTCTTCTCCGACGAAGTGTATCGCGGACTCGAGTATCTGCCGGGCGACACGCTCCCGACCGCGGCCGATCTGTCCGCGACCGCGGTGAGTCTCGGCGTGATGTCGAAGGCATACGCGCTGGCGGGGCTCCGGATCGGCTGGTTGGCGACGCGAAACCAGGCGTGGCTCGACCGCGTCGCCCGGCTCAAGGATTACACGACGATCTGCAGCAGTGCGCCGTCCGAGATCCTGGCGCTGATCGCACTGCGCGCGCGCGCGCACATCCTGGAGCGCTCGCGCTCCATCGTGCAGACCAACCTGGAGCACGCCAGATCGTTCTTCGCGACGAGACAGGACGCCGTCGACTGGGTGCCGCCGCGCGCGGGGAGCGTTGCTTTCCCGCGTTTCATCGGGCGCGATGCGTCCGACGTATCCCGCCGCCTGGCGGAGCATGAAAGCGTCCTGTTGCTCCCGGGAGCGGTATTCGGCGCTGATCCCGCGCATTTCCGTCTCGGCCTGGGCCGCCGCGACTTCGCGGTGGCGCTGGAGCCCCTCGGGAAGGTGTTGACGGAGTCCTGAGCCGACTCAGCCGCACGAAAGTTGCTTGAGTGCCGGACATGCGAACGCGAGGAAAACGCTGGCGTCGTGTCGTCACCGCCGCTGTCATCGCGGGTGCCGCCACGCCGGCCATGCTGCGATGGGTGCGGAGAACCGGGACGGCGCGGCGCGCCGTGGACATGCGAATGACCGTCGTGGTCGAACGTCCGGTGGGCGAAGTCTTCGAGTTCTGCCGCGACTTCGAGAATTTTCCGGAGGTCGTCAACGGATTTCTTCACGTGACCGACCACCAGGACGGACGCTCGCACTGGCAGGTCCAGACGCCGCGCGGCGATGCCATCGAATGGGACGCGACGATCACCAAGTACGTGCCGAACTCGGTGATCGCGTGGCAGAGCAAACCCGGATCGGCAGTCGAAGCCCGTGGCCAGATGCGGTTCGCGCCGCTCTCCGCAACGGAGACCCGAGTGGACATCGCCTTGACGTACCTGCCGAAGCACACCGGCCTCGCCGAGGCGTTCAGCGCCCTCCTTTCGTCGAGCAACACGAAGAAGCTGCGAGCCGACATCGCCGAGGCACCGAAGGCCATGAAGGCCGCCGTACGCGAAGCGATCGCTCCTTAGTCTCCCACTCCGTCCGGCGCGACGCGATGGTCCGCGCGCCGGTCCGCGTGTCGCCGTTCGCTCATTCCGGTCACGACTTCCTTCCCATGCTCGGGACGCATCTCGAGCATGCGATACGGCGGACGATCAGGAAGCTGCTCCTTCAGCAGCGGGAGGGAGACGTTGTACACCGGAATGCCGTGCGCCGTCCGCGCCTCGAGCGATCCCTTGTGCGCGTGGCCGTGAAACACCGCGGTCACGTCGAACCGCGAGAGCGGCTCTTCGAGCCGGCTGGAGCCGAGGAAGGGATAGATCTCGAGCGGCTCACCTTCCACGGTCTCGCGAATCGGCGCGTAGTGAATGATCGCCACGCGATGCGGCGTGCGCAGTCGCGCCAGTGCCGCCTCGAGCTTGAGCGCCTCATTG
>JBOHTL010000531.1:0-8614 GCA_050733735.1 Gemmatimonadaceae bacterium | reverse complement strand
GCGTTCAAGTGGGTATTCGGCGCTCGGACCCTCGTTGCCGGCGCGGTCGCGGCGGTCGTCGGCGCGCTCGTATTCTCGGCATTCCACTACGTCGGCGAATACGGGGAACCGCTCCAGCTGGCGTCATTCACGTTTCGCGCGATCGCGGGACTGGTGTTCAGCGGGCTCTATCTCGTGCGCGGCTTCGGGATCACGGCGTGGACGCATGCGCTGTACGACGTGTACGTGATGGTGCTCTAACTACGTGCTCGGCCCACCGCCGGCGTCAGTCTACTTCACGCCGGCGTGCCGAGAACGCAGTTGCTCATCGAATTTCCGCACAATCTCAGCCGCTGTCTCAATCCCGTGGATCCCGTCCACGCTCTTGCCCGCCTGCCAGTACTCCTCGGCGCCCGCGCCCTTGTATAGATCCTTCTTGAGACGATACGCGGAGCGCAGGGCATAGATCGTTCGCATCCAGTGCTTGGTCCGTCGCCCGCGCAGCATCCAGCGCGCGATCGGCCCGGCGCGTGTTCCCAGTCGTCGAACGTAGTCATTGTTGATGACGGCGACTGGAAGTCCGGTCAGTCGCTCCGTCAGCACGATGTCCCGCGACGTGGCCCGCACGATCGCTTCCTTGTAGTCCGGGTGGGCGTTGCACTCCACAGTGGCGATGAAGCGTGTGCCCAACTGCGCGCCCGCGTATCCGAGGTCGACGGCCCGTCTGAATTCCGCGGGAGTGCCGATGCCGCCGGCGCACACGAGGGGAACGCCGAGCGGTCCGAGCTCCTCGAGCAATTGCTCCGCGGACTTCGGCCCTGCGTGCCCACCGGCGCGGTTGTTGACCGCGATCAGGCCGTGAACGCCTCCCGCCAGTCCTTTCCGCGCCCATTTCAGCTCGGTCACGTCGTGATACACCACGCCGCCGACCTGCGACACCCGATCCACCACCCAGCGCGGATTCCCCAGCGACGTGATGAAGAAGCGGATGCCCTCCTCGAGCGCGATGTCCAGCCATTTCTCCATGCGCTCGCGGTAGAACTTGTTGGACTGCTCGATGAGCGCATTGAAGCCCATCGGCTTGCCCTCGGCGGCGCGCTGCGCGAGACGCAGCCCCTCGCGGAAATCGTGACCGTGGACAAAGGTGAGCGACACCGGCTGGATGATGCCGATGCCCCCGGCCGCCGACACCGCGCCAACGAGCTCCGGATTGCTGCACGGATACATCGCGCCGCAGATGAGCGGTACGCGCACGCGCGCATGCTCCGTGAGTGCGGTCACCCTTTCCGCAACAGCCACTGGACGGTCGCCCGCGCGACCTCGTCGCCTGCGTCGTCTCTCACCACGGAGTGTACGTCGTAGCGCGTCTCACCGCTCACCGACGGCACATCGCAGCGGCATTCGGCCACGAGGCGTCCGCGCGCCTTCTTCAGATACTCGATGGAGAGCCCGGTGACGATCCCTCGCGTTCCTGGAGGAAGGGCGGTCAGCATGGCCGTACCGCTCGTGACCTCAGCGAGGTTCACCAGCGCGACGGCATGCACCGAGTTCAGATGATTGCGCACGCGCCTGCGATCCTGCATTTCCCAGCGCGAGAATCCGGGCCCCAGCTCGATGACGCGCGCGCGGATGGTTCCGGTGTACGGCGCGGTTCGGCCGATCATCCAGGAAAAGAGCGCGCGCCCGAAGGGAATGCGTGACAGGCGCTTCCACCAGAGTGCGACGCTGGCGCCCGGTGCATCCAGAGACTTGGCCATGAGTCGTGTTCCGAGAAATGGTTATCGCGGATTTTTGGGGAGCGTGCTCTTCGACTGGCGGCATCGTGGCCCAGAGGTCCCCAGGGGAGAGCTCGGATGGGGCAGAAACAGCGAGTACGTCGGATGACGGCGTAACTGCGACGTGATCGTGAACGGCGATACGGCACCCGAGGCTGTTTCCGCCGTTCACCACATAGATGTAGTTCCGCATTCATCAGTCGCATCCGGCCATTCAGCCGCATCCGAGATCCAACTGTAGATCCCTGAATCGCAACACCGCCAGTCGAAGATCCTGAGAGTCTTCACCGATACTCCGCGAAGAACGCGAAAAAAGACCGGGGCGGTCTCTCGACCGCCCCGTCCATCCTGCATGAATCTACCGCACGCGGCTCAGGGAACCGAGATGCGCTCGAGACTGGTGTTGTAGGTCGCGTTGATCGCGTCGATGAGATGGTTGGTGAGCGCCCGATGCGTGGTGTTCGACGGGTGCACTCCGTCGAGCGATACCCACGTTCCGAACGTCGCTGTGCCGCTCGCGAGGTTCGGCGCCACGGGGATCTGTCCGGCAGTGCGCAGGCTGTCGAGCAGCACGTTCGGATTCATGTACGCCCATCCGAGCTCGTCGGCCTTCGCCGCGATATACGTGTTGTACCCGTTCACTGCCGCCACCAGCGTCGCCTGCTCGGTGGTCGTGAGAATACCCGCTTCGCCGACCGGTGCCGGCCAGGGCGTTCCGCTGACGCCGCAGGCGATGTGGGGCGGATGTCCGACACGTGTTGCGGGATCCTTCGGTGGCTGGCCCGTCGCGTTGGTGTCGTTGCGGAAGCGCGCGATCTCGGACGCGAGACGGAACGATACGAGGGTCGTCGGCGCCGTAGAACAGTTCGCGTCGATCGTCAGCGGTCCTGCCTTGAAGGGATCGGTGCTCGCGGGAACGCGGCCCGACGCCTGGTCGAATCCGCCGAGGAAGGCAGGATTCGTCTGAAGCGCCGCGACCGGGAAGAGAATCGGCGCGGCCGTCACGTTGACCGCGCCGACCAGTACGCCCTCGAGGTTCGGAGCGCCGGCGAGAAGCTGATCCATGGCTTCCTCGTATTCCGCCTCAAAGGCCGTCTGTGAAGGGATTCCCGGCGACGCGCCCGGTGTCGGCGACAGGAAGCCAGTGATTGCAGGCACGAGGACGTCGTTGTTGCCGATCCATATGGACGCGAACGTCGGCTGTGCCTGCAGCGCGCGCTCGACTTGTGTCTGACCGCCGAGGATGAGCGAAGTCAGGATGTTCGAGGCAGAGCTGCCCGTTTCGGCCGTCAGATCCGCGACCGTGGCTCCCGGTACGCCCAGATTGTTGATGAGCCCCGACGAAGCAGGGTTGCGCAGATCGCAGGTCGACGAGGTACTGCCGGTGCCGACGCGCGCCTGTGTCAGGAAATTTGCGATCGGCGGCGCACAGCCGCGGCCGGCGAGCGAAGGATACGCGAACCGCGTATCCATCTGCGCTCCGAGCAGCACCGGATACGCGCGGCGCTGCGTCGAGTCGTTGATGCCGCCCGACTGGAAGCCGGCGGTGATGGAGTTGCCGAGCGCGACGTAGCTCCGGAACAGCGCATCGGCCGGACGCGGCCCGAGCACGTCGTTGTTGTCGTCGTCGAAGCAGCCGGCGGCCGCAAAGGCGAGCGCGGTCAGCCCGAGCAGCGAGCGACCGGATCCATTCATCCAAGACATTACCTGGGTCTCCACAGAAAACTGTTAGAAGGTCGCTTTCAGGCTGAACGAGAAAACATTCGCGGTGAGATCATAGACGCCGCTGTTCAGGTCCTCCGCGGTCTGATCACGGTTCTGGCGCTCGACGATGCGTCCGCGCTTTCCGCCCGCGAAGACACGGAGATACGCGCCTTCGATCGTGATCCTGCTGGTGAGAGGATACGCCGCGCCGATCGAACCATAGGCGCGATCCTGCTCGGGGAGCAGCGGCGTGACCGTTTCGTCGGGGGCTGCGCTCGCCACCCCCGAGAATCCGAGCCGGAGCTGTGCGCCGTTCATGAATGCGCGTTCCGCGCCGAGTCGGATGGCGGAGGTATTGTTGTAGTCTTCGATGAGGATGCGGTTCGAGCTGCTCGCCGGGCCCTGAAATTCGACCGGCAGCTCGTCGAACCGGCGCCAACCGGTCCACGCATAATCCGCGGAAAGCAGCCAGCCGGCGAATCCGCTGTAACCGAAGCCCGCCTGGATCTGTGCGGGGTGCGTAATCTCGGTCCGGACCTCCTGGTCGACGAGCGCGCCGCCGGTCAGGAACTGAGTTCCGACGAGCGCGTCGATGTCCACGGTCGCATTCGGGTCGCCGCCGCAGATCGGGTGGGCGCCGCCCGTGCCGAAGCAGATCGGGTTCCCCGGCGGGAGGACGATCCCCGTCGTCGTCTGCGTGAAGCTGGCATCCGCATCGTCGTACTCGAATTCCAGCGGCGACAGGAACCGGATGCCGACCGTCCAGCGCTCGTTGGGACGTCCGAAGACACCAACGTGTCCACCGAAGGCGTTGGCGCTTCCTTCGAGCTTCGCGCGACCGAACTCGGTGCGCGCCGGAATGCCGAACTGGTTGAATCGAACGACCGGCGGTCCGGGAGAGGCGATCTGTTCGGAGAGATCCAGCGCCTGGATCAGCTCGACGTTCGAATGCCCGAAGATCGGTCCGGCGCCGACCGACCACTTCTCGTTGACCTGCCACGCGATGTTCGGCTGGACGTAGATCGTGGCGAGCGCCGCCTTCAGCGCCTGGAAGCGGCCAGGAAAGCTGTCCGTCCACTGCGACGTGAGACCGTACGGCGCGTACACGCCGATGCCGTAGGCGAGGTTGCTGTTCTCACCGCGGTACTGCAGAAAAAGATGCGGAACGAACGCCGTCGGCACGTCGCCTTCCCATTCACGGAAGGTCGTATCCTGCGTGAAGCTGCCGTCGATCTGGATGATCGCGGCACCCCCCAGGAGGTGCCATCCCGATCGGGACGGCAGCATCCCCGGGTTCCAGAAGACGGAGGAGGCGTCCTGACAGGGAGATCCGGTCACCGCGAACCCGCGCGAGGCGGCGCAGGTGCCGATCTCATTGATGCCGAACGCCTGCGCGCGCGCCGCGTCGGGGAGAGTGAACAGAAGTGTGACAGCCGCTGCGAGGTACCGCGTGCGCATCGTCATCGAGGAAAAGGCAGAAGTTTCATGAAAGGAGACGAATAATACGGAGCGGGCACGGTAACTGGCAGTCGCGCCGTGGCACGCCTCTCGCGCCCCTGCAGGCAAAAGCCGACAGGTTCACGCACATGACCACCGCTACATCGTCAAATGTCGTCGTCACGGGGCCACGAACCGCCGACGCGGACCGCGTGCTCACGTCCGACGCGCTCGCCTTTCTGGGACAGCTCCATCGCGAGTTTGCAGACCGGCGACTGGATCTGCTGCAGCGTCGCGTGACGCGGTGGGAGGAACTGCAGAGCGGATCCGCGACGTTGCGTTTCGTCGACGGGCCCGGGGGGAACTGGAAGGTTGCCGCCACTCCCGCCGACCTGAATGACCGGCGGGTCGAGATCACCGGGCCCGTCGAACGCAAGATGATGATCAACGCGCTGAACTCCGGTGCGTCGGTCTTCATGGCCGATCTCGAGGACGCGCTCTCGCCGACGTGGTTCAACGTGATCGCGGGTCAGGGCGCGCTGATGGACGCGGTCCGCGGCACGCTCGGCTTCACCTCTCCCGAGGGGAAGCAGTATCGCCTGGGAGACACACTCGCGACGCTCGTCGTGCGACCGCGCGGCTGGCATCTGGACGAATCGCACATCCAGATCGCCGGACGCCCGGCGTCCGCGAGTCTCGTCGATTTCGGCCTGTTCTTCTTCCACAACGCTCGCGAAGCGCTGACGCGCGGCAGCGGGCCGTACTTCTATCTGCCGAAGATCGAAAGCCACCTCGAGACCCGGTTGTGGAACGACGTCTTCAACTTCGCTCAGGATGCGATCGGCATCCCACGTGGATCGATTCGAGCCACCATGCTCATCGAGACGATCTACGCGGCGTTCGAGATGGAGGCGATGCTCTACGAGCTGCGTGACCACGCGGCAGGACTCAACGCGGGGCGGTGGGACTACCTGTTCAGCGTCATCAAGGCTTTTCGCACACGCCGGGACATGGTGCTTCCCGATCGCGCGCAGGTCACGATGGCGGTGCCGTTCATGCGCGCCTACGCACAGCGGCTCGTGCAGGTATGCCATCGGCACGGCGCGCACGCCATCGGAGGCATGGCCGCTTTCATTCCAAGTCGCCGCGACCCCGAGGTCAACGCCACGGCGCTCGCCAGGGTCCGCGAGGACAAGGAGCGCGAATCGGGCGACGGGTTCGACGGAACGTGGGTGGCACATCCGGACCTCGTGCCGGTCGCGCGCGAGATCTTCGACCGCGTCCTCGGCGGCAAGCCGAATCAGAAGGATCGCTTGCGGGAAGATCTGAACGTCACTCCGGAGCAGCTGCTCCATGTCGCAGTGAACGGCGGCCGGATCACCGAAGCGGGAGTGCGCACCAACATCGACGTCGCGTTGCAGTACCTGGACGCATGGCTGCGCGGCACCGGCGCCGCCGGGATCCACAACCTGATGGAGGACGCCGCCACGGCGGAGATCTCGCGCTCGCAACTGTGGCAGTGGCTTACACATCGTGTTGCTGTGGACGGCTGCGGCACGATGGGTGCAAATGTGTACCGGCAGATTCGCGAGCAGGTCGTTGCTGAGCTTCGTCAGACAGCGCCGGCCGATTCGCGCCTGGACGAGGCGGTGGCCCTGCTCGACGACCTGGTGCTCGGTGAGTGGCAGGATTTTCTCACGGTTCCGGGATATCGGCTGCTGCGCTGACGCACGTCGCGAGGAGGTGCACAGATGACAGCCAACTGGGAACACAATCGCTGGGCGGGGATCCGTCGCGAGTACTCCGCGGCGGACGTCAGTCGACTGCGTGGCTCCGTGAAGCTGGAATACACGCTCGCCCGCCTTGGCGCCGAGCGGTTGTGGGCGCAGCTGCACGATGACGAGAACGACGCGGTGCGCACCTTCGGCGCCCTCACCGGGGCACAGGCTGTTCAGATGGTGCGAGCAGGACTGCAGGCCATTTATCTCAGTGGCTGGCAGGTTGCGGCGGACGCCAACCTCGCGGGCCAGACCTATCCCGACCAGAGCCTGTACCCGAGCAATAGCGTTCCCGCGCTCGTGCGCCGGCTCAATAACGCGCTGCTGCGCGCCGACCAGATCGAGTGGAGCGAGAAAGGTGGTCAGCATGACAGGAACTGGCTCGTGCCGATCGTGGCTGACGCCGAAGCCGGCTTCGGGGGGCCGCTGCATGCCTTCGAATTGATGAAAGCCATGATCGACGCCGGCGCTGCCGGCGTGCACTTCGAAGACCAGCTGGCGAGCGAGAAGAAGTGCGGTCACATGGGCGGCAAGGTCCTCGTCCCGACGGCGCAGCACATTCGCACGCTCACCGCCGCGCGTCTGGCCGCCGACGTGCTCGACGTCCCGACGGTGATCGTCGCGCGCACGGACGCGCTGGCGGCCACGCTGCTCACCTCGGACATCGACGAGCGCGACCGTCCTTTCGTGACGGGCGACCGCACTGCGGAGGGCTATTGCCGGGTGACGGGTGGAATGCAGTCGGCGATCGCGCGCGGGCTGGCGTACGCGCCCTATGCGGATCTCGTCTGGTGCGAGACGTCGACGCCGGATCTCGCCGAAGCCAGGACCTTCGCCGAGGCCATCCGCGATGAGTTCCCGAACAAGCTGCTGGCGTACAACTGCTCGCCGTCATTCAACTGGGAGCGCAATCTCGACGCGCACACCATCGCCACCTTCCAGCGCGAGCTCGCGGCGATGGGTTACAAGTTCCAGTTCATCACGCTCGCCGGCTGGCATCTCGTCAATCTCAACGCCTTCGAGCTGGCGCACGCCTATGTGCAGGAAGGAATGCCGGCGTACGTGCGGGTGCAGTCACGGGAGTTCGCGCGCGAGAAAGACGGATACACCGCGACAAAGCATCAACGGGAGGCAGGGACCGCCTACTTCGATCAACTGCTCATGACCATTACCGGCGGCGAGTCGTCCACGGCTGCCCTGCACGGATCAACGGAAATCGAGCAGTTCATCGCGCCAGTACCAGCCGCTGACGCGCCGGATCACGGTTCGAAAGTCATCTCCAGGAACCCGCGAACCTTTCGTCGCAGCGGCTCGTCGAGCGTGTAGGCAACTCCGCCGCGCAGCTCGACTCTCGGGATGAAAGCCACGGGGGTCAGCGGAAACGCCAGCTTCGCGTCGAAGCCAACGGCCCGGAACCACCGCGCGTGATCGGTCAGCGTCGCTGCCGTGCTTGCGGCTTCGTAGAAAAGGGTCCACGCGCCGGGGATTGCGGCGCGCCAGGCGAGCAGGGACGGTCCCACCGAGACCGCGGTGGGGTACATCGGCATCGCGTGCCGCTGCGTCAGGAGCGAGCTGTCCATCACGGGTGAGGTGCCGCCTCCGATGCTGAACAGCTCGAACGGGTGCGGCGAGCCGACGACGCGGCCAACGGTGATCGACGCCTGCAGCGGGAACATGTCGCTCCCGAGCGTTCGAACGTCGAAGGTGCCGCGCACACGGCGATAGTTGTCGGACTGGCCCCCCCCCGTGCGGCCGTACCCGACGTGCGCACGCACTTCCTCCGCGATCCCGCGAGTGCCGCGCGACTGCTCCATCCGCAGCGACGTCTCCGCGAACGCCATCGCGCGGACTTGCGCGGCCGTATCGCGCGGCGAAAGTCGTCCGCCGGCACCGCCGAGACGATAGCGCAGCCGCCACCATTCTCCCGATAGTTCGTGATTC
>JBOHTL010000530.1:0-3287 GCA_050733735.1 Gemmatimonadaceae bacterium | reverse complement strand
CTTCCCATGTCGGCGATGCGTAATGCTCACCGATGCCGACGCCCATCACGATCAGAGCGCCGCCGTACGGGTCTTTGGTCGTGAGATCGTAGAACACCATCTTGCGGTGGTCGCGCATGATGTTGTCCGGCACGAATGGAAAGGGCGGCACGATCTGGTGGCTGCGATACGAGAAATCGGCCGGCAGCAGGACACTGATGTTCACCTTGATCACATCCGGGAGCCAGTGATCGCCACCATTCGCGGTGGCATCCTGTTGCAGCCTCCATGACTTGCGTACGGCAGCGCGAAGCTCCTCCTGGCGACGGCGGAGATGCGCCTCCTTATCCGGGTTTGGGCCCGGCAGATCGAGGCGCGCATGGAGCGGATTCTCGAGGATGTCCATCCAGAGGCGGTTGTTCCGCGCCTCGTAGAAGAACTGATCGATGAAGATGTTGTAGCTCGGCATGCGACGCACGCTGTCATAGCGCTGCACCGCTTGCGTGAGCGCGGGCAGGTAAACGTCGGCGACCATCGTGAACGAGACGTCGTCCACGCTCCCGGTGCCGGAACGGAGTCCCGCGAAGTCGTGCGTCTGCAGCACGTGATAGTCGCGCGCCGCGAAGATGGATCGGGCAATCTCGAGCGGAATGTCCGCGCTGCGCAGATAGGTGAGCGCGTTCTGGTCGGTGAATCGCCGGCCCACAGCGCTCTCGATGAGGGCATCGACCTCGCTCTGCTCGTCGTACTGCTCCGCCGTGAGCGCCAGCTGCGGTGGCAGGAAGAGCAGGCGGGAATCGCGCCACTGCACGAGCAGGCTCCGATGCGCGAGCTCGACGATGCCCATCCAGCGCGCGTGAACGCTCGCGACCTTTCGCTGTTCGTCGGGGCTCAGCCGCAACGTATCCCGCAGCCATCCCTGGAAGCTCCGCTGCGCCGCGCCGGTGAGGTGGCGAATGCTCGACTCACGTTCTTTCACCTGCCCGAACAGCGAATCGAAGGGAATGATGACGTGGTCGAACAGACCCAGCCGACCCCGATCGGCGATGCGATCGCCGACCAGCGGATTGTTCACCGCGATGCGAAACGCTTCGTCGACGGCCGCATGGTAGGTGCGCGCCGCGGCGGTGTAGCTCTGGCCGTAGCGAACCTCGCCGTACTGCTCCGGATAGAGATTGGTGTAGGCGAGGACCATGAATGCCGCCTCCGCCGCGCGCGCCAGCGCATTCTCGATGTCGTCGGGCTGCGCCTCAGACGTGAGCGCCACGGTCGCACCCTGGGGTGGTTCCACGTCGACGTCCCGCGGGCGCGTGCGTCCTGCCCATTCTTTCCCCAGCGGTACGAAGATGCCCAGGTTCAGCGCGTTCGACCGGCCGGGCAGCCAGTCGACCCGGAGCATCGTGCCGCGACCCAGCAGGCCCCCGCGCAGAATGGCTGACTGGTAGCTGAGGACGCCATCGAAATCACCGCTACGGCCGTCCCAGTCGATTCCCGCTGAGATCGCCAGACCGCGAGATGCGGCCAGAACGCGCGCGCCCGGCTGAACTCCGGGATCAACTGACCCGTACGCTTCGGCCGCGATGCCGAGCAACCCGCCGACGGGATTCGTCAGCGACTTGTGAACGCCGACACTCAGCATCCCACGCCATCGATTGCTGTGCGTGCTCCAGGCGGAGGGAACCGCATATACCTCCAGCCTCGACGGCTGTCCCATCGACGCGACTTCGGCCAGTCGGTACTGCGCGGCCGCGCTGCTCGTCGCCAGGATGAGCAGACAACACCAGGACAATCGCGCTGCAGGCACGCATGAGCCGGAGTCAAGCGCCGTACCACTTCTCGCGTTGGCGTACTGAGCCGCAGGTGATTCGGCACCTGCTCTTGCGCCACGTGTAGAAAAACAAGTGTGTAGCGCCCCTCAGTGGCGTTGCGCCGACAACCCTGAATCGTGATCGCTGGAACGGTCTGCCGCCTCTGGTAGATGCGTTCGAATTCGTATTGCCCGTTTGGAGCAGGTGAAGCCTGATGATCAAGAAGCTGCCTTCCGGTCGCTCCTTTTCGACCGCCATTGCCGTGTTCGCCGCGACGGTCGGAGGTGCGTGCAGCGACGCCGTTGGCCCTCTCGATGCGCAGAACGTGGAGCTGGCCGGTAGTCCCGTGAGTTCCGCGAACCCCTTCAACGGCATGTTCTTCTACATCGACGCGCAGTCGAATGCGCGCCGCACCGTGGACGCCTGGCGTTCGTCCAGGCCGGGCGATGCGGCGTCCATGGAAAAGATCGCGAGCGCACCGCAGGCGTCGTGGTTCGGCGGGTGGAACGCCGATGTTCGCGCCGACGTGAATCAGGCAGTGTCGAATGCGGCAGCGACCAACGCGCTGCCTGTGCTCGTCGCCTACAACATTCCGCAGCGCGACTGCGGCAGCTACTCAGCAGGCGGCGCGTCGTCCGCGGACGGGTATCGCAGCTGGATCAGTGAGTTTGCGCGCGGCATCGGCTCGCGCAGCGCGATCGTGATCCTCGAGCCGGACGCGCTGTCCGGTATGGATTGTCTCAACAACACCGATCGGCAGACCCGACTTGACCTCCTCGCATACGCCGTGAAGACGCTGAGCGACGCCGGAGCGATGGTGTACATCGACGCGGGGCACTCGCGGTGGCATTCGGTGGAAACCATGGCGCCCCGCCTGAAGGCCGCCGGCATCGATCGGGCAGCCGGTTTCTCGCTCAACGTCTCGAACTTTCACCGTACCGCGGATCAGGTCGCGTACGGCAACGCCCTCTCGGCGCTCGTCGGCGGAAGGCACTACGTCATCGACACGAGCCGCAACGGGCTTGGCGCGGCTGGCGATTCCGAGTGGTGCAACCCGGATGGCCGCGCGCTCGGTGAGCGTCCGACGAGCAACACCGGTCACGCGCTGGTCGACGCGTATCTGTGGGTGAAGCGTCCCGGGGAATCGGATGGGGCGTGCAATGGGCATCCGGCGGCGGGCGTCTGGATGCCGGAATACGCGCTGGGTCTGGCGAAGAGAGCGGCGTACTGAAACTGATGGGTGATGGGTGATGGGTGATGGGTGATGGGAAATCGCTTATTGGTGTTCACCCATCACCGAACACCCATCACCTATTACGCGTCCTTATAGCCGCGATCTCAGGAACTCGGGCGTAAACCCATTGAGCCACTGTGACAGCAGTCGCATGGTATCGGTCAGCATCAACACGCCGACGCAAAGCAGAAGTGCCCCGGAAATCCGCGATGTCCAAACCATGGCGCCGCGATAGCGCTGAAAGAGCGCCACGAACCGCTCGACCA
>JBOHTL010000529.1:0-4377 GCA_050733735.1 Gemmatimonadaceae bacterium | reverse complement strand
CTCGAAGGCGTTCTCGCCGACGCCCACGGCCATCTCGCTCTCGGAGACCGCCGCGGTGACGTCGAAGCTCGCGGTCCAGCGCTGCAGATCCTTGTAGCGCGTGTACTGAAAATACGAACCGAAGTTCTCCTTCCCCTCGAAGGTGCGGACGAGATAGACGCGATGCACCCGATCCGGATCCTGCATCAGTGCCGGCGGGCGGAAGAGCAACCGGTCGGTGACGCCGAACATCGCGGCGTTGGCGCCGATGCCCAGCCCGAGCGTGAGAACCACGGCGGCGGCGAACCCTGGTTTCTGGCGTAGCCCGCGCGCTGCGTACCGGAGATCCTGCCAGAACGTTTCGAGTTTCATCGGAGGAGGGAGGTTTGCTGACTCGGCATTGGACACGCGGAATGGTGCGAGCGTTGTCAAACCGTCAAACTGTCGAACGGTCAAACCGTCGACCGGTTTCAGATGACGTCGCTGCGCATGTGAGCTAAATCACACCGCCACAAGCGCATGAATCCCGCGAAGTCGGTGACAACTGGCGCAGTGCTTGCCTTTTTCAAGCCGCTGCGCGACGCGGCGCACCAGCGGTTCAACCGCCACCCACCACACACACGTCGCATGCTCCGTGAATTCAGGGATACGAAGGGCGTAGAATGGCTCGTGTGGGACGTGTATCCCAGCGCGGCCTCAGGAGGGGGCGAGCAGCGAATCAGCGATCCCGGCGCCGCCTTTCCGCATCGCGAGCTGGCCGACGGCTGGCTGTGCTTCGAATCCGGCTCTGAAAAGCGTCGGGTCGCGCCGATCCCGACAGGGTGGGAGGAATTCCCGGCGGAGCAGCTCGAAGGGCTCTGCCGCTCCGCGGGCTACATCTCGCGCCCAGGCGTTCGCGACACGCCGTCGCAGCGCGCCGACGGCATCTAGCGGCTTCGCCGCAGCTCGCGCATGCGAGCGCCCACCGCGTCCACGAATCGCTGCGCGTCCTCGGGGGAGAAGGTGCGACTGATCTCCTCGTCGTCGCTGTTCACGTCGCCGAGCAACTCGACCCGCCGGCCGTTGTTCTGCACCAGCACGATCTGACCGTCCTCGACGTCGATCGCGCGGATGTCCCGCAGCGAGTAAACGGCGTGCGTCCCGATCGCGCTGGCGACGGTGGTGCGCACCACGTTCGCGACCGCGGCGCCGAAGCCCGTCGTCTCGTCCGACGTGGACTGCACGATCTCACGCTGGATCTTCTCGCGCATCTGCGGTGACAAGCCCGCGAGCAGCTGATCGCCGCGCAGGATGAGGTTCACCGAGCTGTCCTGATTGAAAATGACCGCGTCGCCGGGCGCCAGCATCCCGACCTCGGGCATGGGACCTGTCGAGACGCGCGCGTTGCTGCGTCCTTCCCCGCGGGATTCGATGCGAATGTCCACGTTCGGCCGCGAACGTTTCCCGGCCACCCACGCCATCACGACGACGACCGCAAGGCCGACGAGGCCGAGCTTCACGGCGCGCGCGATCCAGCGTCGCTGCTGCACCGGGATCATGGACGCTCCGGCACCTCGATGAGCTTCTCCGGACTCAGACCTTCCGCTTCCGCCTGGAAATTCACGACGAGGCGGTGCGCGAGCACGGGCTCCGCCATGGCGTTCACGTCCTCGAGGTCTGGAACGCCGCGTCCGTCCATCGCCGCGCGCGCCTTGGCGCCGAGCACGAGGTACTGGCTCGCCCGCGGTCCGGCGCCCCAGCTCACGTATTTCCTGATGCGCGGCGACGCTTCCGGCGCGTCCGGGCGCGTGGAACGCGCGAGCCGCACGGCGTAGCTCACCACGCTCGGCGGGGCGGGAAGGCGGCGCACGAGGTGCTGCAGCTCCTGGAGCTGCTGCGCGCCGAGCACCGGTGAGACGTCGATGTCGATGTCGCTCGTGGTGGTCGCGACGATACGCTCTTCTTCGTCCTTCGACGGGTACCCGACCTTGAGCATGAGCATGAAGCGATCGAGCTGCGCTTCCGGCAGTGGATACGTTCCCTCCTGCTCGATCGGGTTCTGCGTGGCGAGCACGAAGAAGGGCTCGCCGAGCTTGTGCGTCTGGCCCGCCGCGGTGACGGCATGCTCCTGCATGGCCTGCAGCAGCGCGGCCTGCGTCTTCGGCGGCGCGCGGTTGATCTCGTCCGCGAGCACGACGTTCGCGAAGATCGGGCCCTTCGCGAACTTGAAGAAGCGTCGGCCGGTGGCGTGGTCCTCCTCGAGCAGCTCCGTGCCGGTGATGTCGCTCGGCATCAGGTCCGGCGTGAACTGCACGCGATTGAACGTCAGGTCGAGCGCCTGGGCGACGGTCTGCACCAGCAGCGTCTTCGCCAGCCCGGGCACACCGACCAGGAGGGCGTGCCCCCCGGCGAGCAGCGCCGCGACGAGATTGTCGACGATCTCGTGCTGGCCAACGATGCGGCGTCCGATCTGATCGACGAGCGCCTTTCGCGCGGACGCGAGCTGATCCAGCAGCTCGACGTCACGATCATCGTGTTTGCGGGCGGGAGTTGCCATGGGTCGGGAAAGGTGATAGGTGGTGGGTGCCCGGTGGTAGGGGTCCTCCAAGGTGCACTCCTTGCAGCGAAACGATGCAGGATGGCAGCTGCCCTCGATGACTCCTTTTGATCGCGCGGGGATCGCGGAACGCATTCGCGGCCTGATCGGCGGACAGGACCGCGGCGATTACGCCGAGACCGCAAGCCGGCTCGGCGTCGAAGAGCTGTCGCTGCGGCTGAGCGTCGACGAGCTCTCACCGCACCCGACCATGGAAGTGATCATGGCGGTCGTTCGCGATTACGGCGTCGATCCCGGATGGCTACTGACGGGAGCGTATCAGACCAGCTCGCACCGCGCGGCCATGGAGGGGGAGAGCTTGCCGTCGCCGTTGCGGGAGTTCATGGCGTTCCGGCGCGCGTCGATCTCGGAACCGCCGCCGGAGCATTTTCGGGCGACGGATCAGAACTGACTGCTGCTCAGCGAACGGCGACCGTGGTCGACGTGACGGTGAACTCCGCCTCGCGCGTGATCGGATGGTTGCGGCTCGTGAGCTGCGCACGCGCGAGGTAGCGGCCGGCGGGAAGCGGCGTCTCGCGCTTCATCGTCTCCTCGAGCTCGAGCGACTCTCCACGATCGAGGAGCGTGTTGCGCAGCGTCTGCGTGAACATGCGGCCTTCGGACCAGCGCCACATTTCGCGACCGATCGAGTCGACGACGATGAACTCGTGCGTCTGTCCCGTGGGAAACGTGAGCTCGATGTCCTTCTTCGAGTTGTTGACGATGTGCAACGCGAAGGTGAACTCGCTGCCGTTCACGCGGACGTAGAGCTCCGCCGAGAGTCCGGAGCCGTCTTTCGCAGTGCGGCGCGTGGTTTCTTCACCTTGCTGCGCGACCACGAGTGATGTTGAGTGCGCGAGCTCGACGCTGTCCCTGGCGAGTGTAGCTGCCTCATTGTTCGTGCGCGGGCCGCACGCGAAGATCACGGCGCCAACACACAGAAACGGAATCAGGATGCGCGAGCTCATCGAATTTGTATCGGAACGGCGTCTTGGCGGCGTTCCACGAAGCGAGCTGCGCTGCTCACAAACGTGGCCGTGCCGAACTTATCAACTAGTGACGGTCGAGTCAACATCAAGTGTTGGCCGCAAGTGACGAGTGGGCCGTGACTTCGGTCACGAGACACTCGAGCTTGGCGACACCCTTAGCCGACCACTGAGGAGAGCTTGAGAAAAATTTCACAAGCCCTAGTTTTGTGTGCGGCCGGACACCTCCAGCGGGGAACGAGTGGCCGATCGGGACGACAGCGAGCGACGCGCGAACCAGGAGCCGGCAAACGCCGAGTACGACCGGCTGCTGCACAAGCGTAAGGGCATATCCGGCAGTCAGTTCGCCGGAATCGGCGTCCAGTTCGCCCTCTCGATCCTGATCTTCGCCTTCGCTGGTGTGTGGCTGGACGAGCGCCTGGGCACCTCGCCGCTCTTCGTGCTGGTGCTGGTGCTCGGAGGGGCGGGGCTGGGATTCTGGTCGATGGTGAGGAAGCTCAAGTGAAGGGCGGGGTGCTGTACCTGGTCGCGTGCATCGTGACGATCGCGCTGCTCGGAGCAATCGCCTGGTCGTTCCTGGATGGGGCTTCCCGTCATGCCATGCTGCTGAGTGGCGGGCTGGTCGTGGGGGTCCAGATGCTGGCGTTCGTGATGGCGCGGCTGCTGCTCCGGAAGAACGCCATGCTGGGATGGGGGCTCGGGAGTGTGCTGCGGCTCCTGACGCTGGTGGTGTACGCGGTGGTGCTGGCGAAAGCGTCCCGGTCGCTGCTGACGCCCGCGCTGCTGAGCTTCGTAGGTTTCCTGTTCGTTACGACGGTCATCGAACCGCTTTTTCTG
>JBOHTL010000528.1:0-1837 GCA_050733735.1 Gemmatimonadaceae bacterium | reverse complement strand
TCTGATGATGCGACGGCGGCCGCGGCCCATCGTCAGGTCAGCGGTCGGCGCGTGACGCCGTGTGCTCGCGCGAAAGCGCAGCCTCGAGATCCTCGATTTTTTTCTTGAGCGCGTCCTGGGCGGTGCGCATCTCCGCGAGCTGTGCTTCCACGAGCGTTGCCGCGGTCGGATCGGCGGGCATCGTGGGAAGCGTGACGGCGCGCTTCGGCCAGAAGGTCTTCACGAGCGCGAGCACGAAGAGCACGACGAGGAGGAGCTGAGCCAGCAGCGTCTCCACGGTGGGATACACCCCGAGAAGGTCGACGTGCGGGAATCCCGGGATGATCGTGATGGTGAGAACGTTGCCCTCCTGGAGCTCGCGCATCCCCTTCCCCATGAACACGAAGGCCATGTAGTAGAGAAGGACGCTCGTCACGCCGAAGAGCTGGCGCAGCGGAATGCGCACGCCGAAGCGGTAGAACAGCGTGAAGATGACGGCAAGCACGGCGGCGCCCGCGAGCATGCCGAGCGAGATCGGCAGCAGTACGCTTGAGCCTTCGTTGAACAGCGCCTGGTAGAACAACGCGGTCTCCGCACCTTCGCGGTACACTGCGAGAAATGCCACGAACGCCAGCGCTCGTCCGCCACCGTGCTCCAGCGCGATGGTCACCTTCTCGCGAATGAACTGCTGCCACTTCGCGGCCTCGACCTTGGAGATGAGCCAGTAGCTCACCGAGAAGAGCACCGCGACCGCCACCAGCATCGTGATGCCTTCGATCACCTCGCGCGTCGCTGGCATGGCCGCAAGCAGCGTCTTGAGGATCACCGCGGTCACGGCGCTCGCCGCGAGCGCGGCACCCACGCCGATCCAGATCGACTTGAGCCGCTCGCGGTGCCCCGTCTTCAGCAGGAACGCGACGACCGCGCCGATGACGAGGATGGCTTCGAGCCCCTCGCGGAAGATGATGAGGAACGACTGCCAGAATGCTTCAATGCCGCTGCCGGGCGGACGCGTGAGCTGCACGATGCTCGGCATCGTCGTTTCGATGACGTCGCGCGCGCGCTCGGCGTCGCGGATGTCGCCGCCGCGCACCGCGCCGCGGAAGTCGGCGAAATGGCGCTCCATGTTGGCGACCAGGCCGGGACTCCTGGAGCGCGCGCGCGTCTCCATCGGCTCGAACGCGATGTAGGCGTCGAAGGCGCGATCTCCGGCTTCGGACTCGCGACCGCCGCGAGCAGCGCTCAGCGCCTGGTCGAGCAGTGAGAGCACACGATTCGCCACGGCTTCCGCGTCGTTCGCGTCCGCAACGACGCCGTTCTGGCCTGGCACCGTCTTCAGCGGCATCGTGCGCACGTACGCGACGACGTTGTGGATCTGCTCGGGTGTCAGCCCGCGCGCTGGTGGCATGGCGGTGCCGGCAACGCCCTCGGCGACGACTTTGGCGAGCTCCAGATCGCTGCGCGAAGCCTGATACCCGAGCGATCCGATGTCTCCCGGAAGACGCGTCAGCGATCGCGCAACAGGTCCGTCGCCGGCGCCGAGCCCACCGTGACAGGTGATGCATCCCTGAGCGTAGAGACCCTCACCTTCGGCGACTTGCTGCGGGGTCGCGCGCAGCGACAGGAGATACGCGACGATGTTCCAGCGTTGCTCGGCGGTCATCGTCGCGCCGTAGCCCGGCATCGGCGTGCCGCCGATTCCAACCGAGACGACCCGGTACATCGTGGCCGGCGACACGTCGTGCATTGTGGCGGCGTCGCCGATGGCCGGTGGCGTTGGGGTCATCCCGCGCGACGCCGGCCCGTTGCCGATACCGCCGACGCCGTGACACGACGCGCAATTCGCCTCGTACAGCTG
>JBOHTL010000527.1:0-2095 GCA_050733735.1 Gemmatimonadaceae bacterium | reverse complement strand
ACTTGATGCCGACCGCGCCCTGCCCCGCGCAGCGTTCGATCTCCTCGACGGCGTGCGCGGTGTAGTTCGGATTCACCGTCACGAGCATCCGCGCGAGATCGCCCTTCTCGCGGCAGATACCCAGCATGGCGTCGTTGCCGACCGTCACGTCACGAGGGGATGGAAAGTACGTGGGGGAGCTGTAGCCGTAGCTGCCGAGCACGGAAGCGACGTGGCAGGTGATGCCCATCTTCGCGCCCGCGCGGAATCGCGCGGCGTTGACCTCCGCCCAGTCAGTCCGCCCGCACGCCTCGTGAAGGAAATGCGCGTGCGCGTCGATCAGCGGCTCGCTCACATCTCCTCGACGTCTTCCCCGTCCCCATCCCCCTCTCCTTCACCGCCTTCACGCAGCTCGACGAACGCCGCGCTGGCGCCGGTTTCGATCTCGCGGATGGCGTCTTCGTCGTGCGCAATCGCGGCGAAGTTGTACGCCCCGCGCTTGAACAACACGCCGTTGCGCACGGCGGCCGCGATGAACGCCTTCTCGACCGCGGGATCGTCGAATCGCAGGAGCCACATCGGGTCGATGCCTTCGACGCGCACGCCGGGCGTTCCGCTTGCGGCAATTGCATCGGACACGACCTGCCGCATCTCCTTTCCAGTGCTCCAGAGCGTCGCGCAGATGTCGGCGCGTTCGTGCCAGGCGAGCACGGCACCTGCGGCCGCGAGGGCTGCCGTCTCGCTGGCGAGCGTGGATGAGATCCAGGTCGTGGCGGCGGCGTCCATGAGCGCGGCGTTGCCGCACACCGCCGAGAGCGGAAACCCATTCGCCATGGCTTTGCCGAACGCAGCCAGATCCGGAACGATGTCCGCGTACTGCTGATATCCGCCCGTCGCGATTCGGAATCCAGTCTTCACCTCGTCGAAGATGAGAACCGCGCCTGTGTCGCTGCTGAGTGCGCGGGCGCGCGCGATCCACTCCTTCGACGGGAGGCGCTCGATGACCGGCTCGAGGACAATCGCAGCGAGCCGATCACCCGCTTCCGCGACAGCCTTCTCGAGCGCTGGAATGTCGTCGAACGGCACAGTGCGATACAGCGCGCGTGTGGTCGCTGGCACTCCACTGGCGTCAGAGCTCCAATCATGCCAGCCGAAGTAACCGCAACCGATCACAACGTCGCGGCCAGTGTACGTCCGGGCGATGCGCACCGCGGCGCTCACCGCTTCGGCGCCGGTCTTGAGAAACTGCACGCGTTCAGCACATGGGACGAAGCTGCAGAACCGTTCGGCGACTTCGACCTCGAGCGCGGGTGACAGCCCGCTCACGGAGCCGTTCGCGATCGACTCGATGACGACGCGCGTGAGCTGCGGCTCGGCGTAGCCCAGCGCCACGCTGCCGAGGGCCATGGTGCAGTCCACCAGCATGTCGCCGTCGATGGTCTGGATGTGACACCCCGCGGCGCGCACGAAATGGGTTGGGAGCGCGTCAGCGTCGTCACCATAGATCGTGGCGACGCGCTTGCTGCCCGTCGACGCGCCGCCGGGGATGATGCGGGCCGCGCGCGCCGCCCAGCGCGCCGCGGCTTCGTCGACGACACCAAAGTCGGATTCGGCGCGAGTGTCGTCCTGTTCCGGCTCTTCCGGCTCTACCGGCTGAGCGGCTGCCTCAGGAGCGGCCGGTTGCGATTTCCCAAACAGCTTGGAGAAGACCATGGAGGAAAGAGAACGCGGCGATCGCGCGATTCAAGGTTTGCGGACCCGGTCCATGTAGTTGGTGACCTCGAGTGCCATGGCGCGCAGGAGGGAAAGCTCCCGTGCATCCGGCGACGCCCTCCCGGTCAACGATCGCAGCGTGCGCATGATGTGCTCCATCTGCCGCGTCTTGAAGAACTCGATGGATTTGAGCGCGCGCTCGACGTCCGCGAAGTACTGCTCGAGCTGCGCCTCGGTCGGGGGTGGAGCATCCTTCCGGGGCGGCGGGAGCACCCGGGTCGCGTCGCCCGCGGCAAGATGCAGCTCGTATGCGCCGATGAGCACCGCCTGCGCCAGGTTCATCGACGCATGCTCGCTCGTTGGAATCACGACGGCCGCATGCATCCGATCCAGGATCTCGTTG
>JBOHTL010000526.1:0-4471 GCA_050733735.1 Gemmatimonadaceae bacterium | reverse complement strand
ATCAGCGGCTACGTGTATCGCGGCTGGCGTGAGAAATTCTACCCCGCCGATCTGCCCGCGCGGCGCTGGCTGGAGTTCGCGAGCCGGAAATTCAACAGCATCGAGTTGAACGGCACCCTCTACACGCTCCCTTCGACGCCATGCGACTCGCGGAGCGCCTGACCTAAACGGTCTTCGGAACCCCGCGCACGATCCCTTCCACGCGCTGCATGGGATCCAGATATCGCCGCGCCGTCTCCCGGATCGCCGCCGCGGTCACGGCGCGAACCCGCGCTTCCAACTCCTCCAGCTCGTGAAGCGAACCGAACATATATGCGTCCACGATCTCGCCGAGGACGGCGCCGCCGCTCTGCTGCCGGATCTGATGCACGCCGATCGCGTAGGTCTGCGCTCGCTCCAGCTCCTCGGCGGTGACCGGATCTTCACGGAGCTTCTCCAGCTCGCGCAGCAGCCCGTGACGCGCCGCCGCCTCCTTTTCCGGTGAGGTGGCGATGTATGTGACGAACGTGCCGGCTGCCCGCCGCTCGCTGGCGGACGCATTCACGGTATAGCACAGCGACTGCTTGTCGCGAAGCTCCTCGAAGAATCGGCCGCCAAGCCCACTCGCTACACCGCCGAGCATGGCGAGATCGAAGCGCGCGGTGTCGGAACGGCGCGGCGCTGGCCAGGCCAGCACCATCGCCGTCTGGGCCTTATCGCGCTGCTCGCTCGTTTCGGTCACTCCCGGCGGCCACAGCACTGCGGGCACGGCTGGCGCGTCACTGTACCGCAGGCTCTCGAAATGGCGCGCGGCCAGCTCCGCGAGATCGTCCGGATCTGCGTCGCCGGCGAACGCGATCACACTCGACCCAGAAAGGAAGCGGTCGCAATGCCAGCGCCGCAGATCGTCAGCGCCATGCGCCCGCAGCGACGTCTCGGTGCCGAGGGCGGGCACACCGTATGGATGCCCGGAGAAGGCCGACATCATGGCCAGCCGCATCGGATAGCGATGCATGTCGTCGCGGAGCGTCGCGAGATCGGAAAGCGCGACGACGCGTTCGGTCTCGAGAGCGGCACCATCGAACGTCGCGTTCTGCGCCACGTCAGCGAGGAGCTCGACGGCGGCAGCCGCATGCGTGGTCGGGACAGAGATCGACCAGCCGACGCTCTCCGCTCCGACCGCGGCGCCCACGCTCCCACCCAGCATCTCCCCCGCTTCCGCGATCTGCACGGCGGTGCGCGCCGCGGTTCCCTTCACGGCGGTGCGCGCCATCAGCAGCGTCCGACCGGCGATATCCATGGACTCCGTGCTCGGTCCACCAACGCTGAAGACGCCGGCGTAAGTGAGTGATGCCCCGCCGGTGCGGCGCTTCACGAGAACCGGCACGCCGGACTTCAGTCGGTAGATCGCAACGCCCGCCTCGACCCGCTCCCGCACCGCGCGTTTCGCGTGGACGGCAGGCGCGTGCGCTTCGACGGGAGGGCTCGTCGGGAGCGGCTCGGCGGTCGCGTGCTGCAGCCTGGCGCGCAGCGCATCCGCGGCGTCCGCCATCGGTGCCGCCGCCTGCGGACGATAGGTGAGGACCGATGCCTGATCCTCTCGAAGGTACTGGTTGGCCAGCTCGCGCAGTCGTTCGACGGGAGTGGTCATCATGCGCTCGAAGTAGCGCTCGCCCAGCTCCCAGTTGCCGAGGGCTTCCCATTCCGCGAGGTAGTTCGCCTGTCCTTCCATGTCTTCGAGGCGGCGCAGCCAGCGCGACTCGGTGATCCGCCGCGCGCGTTCGACCTCGATGACGCCGACGCCTTCGTTCTGTATCCGACGCAGCTGATCCCAGGTGGCGTCGAGCGCGGCCGCCGTCCGATCCGGCGGCGCTTCGCCGTGCACGACGAAGACTCCGATGTCCCTCGGCGTGTAGTTGTACGCGATGATGCTCGACGCGAGCTTCCGCTCCCGGACGGCGCGGTACAGTCGCGACGCGCGGCCGGCGGCGAGAACGACGGCGAGCATGTCCAGGTGCGCGGCATCCGGGTGCAGCGTTCCCGGGGTGCGCCAGCCGATGGCGAGCTGCGACTGCGCGATATCGCCGGCGAGGTCCCGATAGCGAAAGCCGGGGTCCTTCTCTTCGACCGGACTGGCGGTGCGCTGCGGCTCCCCGGCGCCGAGGTCACCGTACAGTCGCGCGATCTCGTCGAACGCGCGCTCCGGCTCGACGTCGCCCGTCACCACGAGCACGGTGTTCGACGGCCGATAGAAGTTGCGATAGAAGCGGACCAGATCGTCGCGCGTCAGCCGGCGCAGTCCGTCCTCGTGTCCGATGCGCCAGCGTCGGATGCGATGCCGGTCGTGCATCAGCTCGTGCAGCGTCTCGATCGCGACGGCGCCGGGATTGTCGGCCTTCCGCTTGGCCTCCTCGATGATGACCTCGAGCTCGCGGCGGAGCTCGTCTTCGTCGATCAGGGAATTGCGGAAGGCGTCCGCCTGGATCTCGAGCGCGGCGCGAAAACCGCTGGACGGAACGACCGCGTAGTAGAGGGTGTGGTCGTAGATCGTCGCCGCGTTGAGATATCCGCCGACGGCTTTCGTCTGTCGCGCGATCTCGCCGACCCCGCGGGTCGGCGTCCCCTTGAAGAACATGTGCTCCAGGACGTGCGCGATGCCGACGACGTCGTCGGTTTCGTCGAAGTAGCCGGCGGAGACGTACGTGACGATCGCGGTCACCGGTGCCGTGGTGTCGCGCCGCACGAGCACGCGCATGCCGTTCGCGAGCGTACGGCGCACGACCGTCTCGGGCTGAATCAGAGTCATTTGCAGCGAAAACTACGTCGTTCCCAGCGGCCGCCTGCGGATCACGACCATGCCGAGCAGGAAGCAGACGAATCCGTAGCCGCCGACCCAGAGAATGGCGGACCAGGGGATCACGGCGGCGGTCCGCGCGACGACCATGGCGTAGATGTCCGAGGCCCGATGCACCTGCGGCAGCAGGTAGAGCGGCAGGCGCGCGATTCCCTGGGCGTCGCCCCATTGCTCCCACGCGACGCTCGCGACCAGAAGCACGGTCACGAGCGACAGCCAGTCGAATCGCCACGCGGCGGAGAGCAGAAAGCCGATCCCGCCGAACGCGACGTACATGATGCCGACGACGGCGAACAGCGACATGGGAAGCATCGGGCGCACGACGATCGACCAGATGCCCATGAGCGCCAGCGTGACGACGAACACACCGACGCCGTAGACCAGAAACATGGTGACGTAGTACGCAATCGGGCTCACCGGCTTCGAGAAGAGGAAGCGGTAGTACGAGAACTTCCGGTCGTTGGCGATGATGCCGTTCGTCGCGAAGAAGGGCCCCAGGAACGCGAACGCCGGAATGATCGCGAGCAGGAGGCGGCCGGCCATGTCCGCCGGCACGTCGCCCAGCGAAGCGCCAAGCTCGATCACCGGCAGCAGTCCCATATATCCGATGAGCAGCACGACGATGAGCGTCGCAGGGCCCTGGTTCGTCAGATAGTCGCGCAGCATCCACGGGATGTACGCGGCCAGCCGCGCGCGTCGGGTGTCGAACGAAGGGGTGGTCATTCGCCCACCGCCTGCCGGAAATGCTGCTCGAGCACGGAATGCGCCGGATGCAGGTTGCTGATGAGAACTCCGCGCCTCAGCAGCTCCGCGATGCCGGCGTTCAGCACGCGGAGCTCGACGCCGGGAATCTCGAAATCGCCGGGACCGCGCGATTCCGCCATCGGGAAGATCTCGCGCAGCATGTGCTCGGCCCCGACGATGGAGATGCGATATGGAAGGACCGCGGACGACGCCACCCGCGGCTCGACGATGCGTTGCAGCCGTCCGCGGTCGATGATCGCGACGCGGTCGGCGAGTCGCTGCAGCTCGTCGAGATTGTGCGAGGCGATGAAGATCGCCCGGCCCGGCCGGCGCAGCGCCTCCACCATGTCGCGGAAGCGCTGCGTCCACACGGGATCGAGCCCGTGCGTCGGTTCGTCGAGAATGATGACGCGCTCCTCGCGCAGGAGCGCCTGCGCGAGCCCGAGGCGCTGCAGGTTCCCCTTGGAGAGCTGCTTGATGCGCTTGCCGCGCTGTTCCTCGAGCCCCAGCAGCCCGACGACGCGGGTGGTTCGGGCCACGATCTCGTTGGCGGCCACTCCCGCGAGAACTGCGTAGCGCTGCAGCGCGTCGTCGAGCGTCCAGCGGGGCGGGATGGCAATGAGCTCCGACAGGTAGCCGATCCCGTGACGCTCGACGAAGGCGCGCGGCTTCATCCCGTCGATGCGGATGCGACCCGCCGTCGGCTCCAGATAGCCGAGCAGCAGGGAAATGAGCGTGCTCTTCCCGGCTCCGTTCGGGCCCGCGAGTCCGAACACCTCGCTCTCGTTGATCGTCAGCGAGAAATCCTCGAGCGCGCGAATGCTCCGGCCGACGATCGACCGGTAGACGTGACCGACGGACTCGAAGGTGATCAGCGGGGAATCGTGGGCGGCA
>JBOHTL010000525.1:0-2343 GCA_050733735.1 Gemmatimonadaceae bacterium | reverse complement strand
TCGATGTCGCTCGTGAGCGCCGATCCACCGAAGACCCGCAGGTCGATGTCGACCACGACATGCTGCATCACACCGGACGCGCGCGCGATGTCGCGCGCGGCGTCGACCTCCCGTGCGTGGCGCTGCCCGTAGTGAAACGTCATCGCGTGCGGCGCGTGTCCGTCTCGCCTGGCGACAGCCAGGGTCGTCGTGGAATCGAGACCGCCGCTCAGGAGCACGACCGCGGGCTTCATCGCAGCGCCCGATCGAGATCCTCGATCAGGTCCTCGTGATGCTCGAGTCCCACCGACACGCGAAGCAGGTTGTCGGGCGACTGGGTGTCGGCGCCCTCCACGGAGTGGCGATGCTCGATCAGTGACTCGGTGCCGCCAAGACTGGTCGCGCGCGTGAACAGCGTCAGGCGATTCGTCATGTCGATCGACGCCTGGCGGCCGCCGCGGACCTGGAACGAGAGCATCGCGCCGGGCGCGGACATCTGCCGCCGCGCGATCTGATGTCCCGCATGCGAGGGAAGCCCGGGATAGTGCACTGCTTCGACACGTTTGTGCGCGCTGAGGAACTCCGCGATGCGTTTCGCGTTCTCCGTCATCGCGCGCACCCGCCAGGGCAGCGTGCGGATGCCGCGCATCGCCAGCCAGCACTCGAATGGAGACGGCACGGCGCCCCCTGCCTGCTGCACCGCGCGCGCGCCCGCGAACAGGGGATGATCCTCGGTGCGCGCGATGAGTGCTCCACCGAGCACGTCGCTGTGTCCTCCGAGATACTTCGTCGTCGCGTGCATCACGAGATCCGCGCCGAGCGCCAGCGGCTGCTGCAGCACCGGCGTCGCCCACGTGTTGTCCACGACAGTCCAAGCGCCGGCGTCGCCCGCGAGCCGCGCGATGGCGGCGATGTCGACCACGCGCACCAGCGGATTGGACGGCGTCTCGATCCATACCAGCCGCGTGTCCTTCGTCATCGCGCGCTCGACGTTCCGGAGATCGGTCATGTCCACCGGCGTGTACGCCAAGCCCCACCGGCCGAAAATGTCGCGCGCGAGCTTGATGGTCCCGTAGTAGGCGTCCGCGGGTAGTACCACGTGCGCACCGGTCTGCAGCGCCTGAAGAACCGCCGAGGTCGCCGAGGATCCGGACGCAAAGCACGCCGCCGCGCCGCCGTTTTCCAGCTGCGACAGGCATGCTTCGAGAGCCAGCCGATTCGGGTTCGAGTACCGCGCGTAAAGGTGGCCGCCGCGGTAGGAAAGGTCTGGATCGCGCTCGAATGTCGTGGACAGATGGATCGGCGGTGTCACCGCGCCCGTCGGCGCGTCGGGCTCATGCCCGGCATGCACCGCAATGGTCTCTATTCTCATGGCTAGATTATCGCAGTGTCGGTTCGATTCGTCATGTATAGCGATCTGAGCCGACGGAAAATGCTGATGGTGCCCGGGTTGCTGCTGTTCGCGCAACTCTCGGGCTGCTCCGTCGTGCGCACCGCCGTGGGAGGCGAGGAAGCGTCACCGCCCAGCTCGCCGGCGCGCGCCGAGATCTCGCCGCGCAATGGCCTGGAAGTCATTGGCGCGATGCGACGCGAGCATCCCTCTCGGCTACTGCGATCGCTCGCCTTCACGGTCCTCAAGATGGACCCCGAGGCGCCCGCGAAAGTGGTTCGCGCGCGCACGCTCGCGACACTGCCGGGGCGCTACAGAACGACCACCCTCCCATCGAGCCGGCGAACCGGCACCGTTCGTAACCATCAGCGTGTGGCGGTGTTCGAGCGTGGGCGACGGGTAGTGTCGCGAACGCGCGTAGACCTGGGGACGCTGCTCGCGTACGACGTCTACGCTCAGGGCATCGACACGACCATCAAGGCGCTGGACGCCGCGGGTGTGCGATACGGTCTCGCCCGTCGCGACCGCCTCGACGGCGAGCGCGTGTGGGTCGTCGGCGCGGAAGAGGGCGATAGTCTGAGTCCGCAGTTCTGGGTCGACGCCCGCGACTGGCGTGTGGTTCGCGTGATCCAGCGCGACATTCGCCGCGCCAGCGTGCTCGTGGACCTGCGCTTTTCGGAGTTCACCGAGGCGCTCGGGGTGCCGATTCCGACGCGGATCGACGTGTATCGCAATGGCGAGTGGACGGAGCGGCAGACCATCACCGACGTGGCGCTCAACCCCACGGTGCCGACGCGCGCCTACGATGTCGCGCGCTGGCGGGATGTGAGCCTCGGGAACTGAGCGCTCGACGTGGCATTCAACCTGCCCGTCTCTCACGTATGCGCATTCTCGTGACGGGTGGAACCGGAGTCGTCGGCATGTCCGCGGTGACCGCGCTCATCCAGCGCGGCCACGTCGTCAACCTCCTGTCC
>JBOHTL010000524.1:0-2959 GCA_050733735.1 Gemmatimonadaceae bacterium | reverse complement strand
GATGTACGACTTCGTCGATCTCGACCAGGTTCTCGGAGTGTTGGGTGGACTGGCGTCGCGCGAGACGCCGCTGGTCAGCGAGCTGCCACGGCAGCCGGGGCAGAAGGATGAACGTTATGCGCACCTGCTTGCGGGCGACGTGACGGTTGCTCCGAGCCAGCACAGCGTGCGACAAGCGAGCACCAGGGCCGGTCCCAGCCAGATTGAAACGTTGGAACACGCCGTGGAAGCGCTACGCGCCGAAGTGGCCGATCTTCGCGCCGAGCTACAGTCGTTCAGGAAGCAGTTCGAATAGCAGGGCGCTGCGCTGCGCGACTGACAGCCCCGTCCGTAACGGCGGACCATGGCGAAGTGAGCGGCAGAGGCACGACACATGCCCGCATTCGACTGCTGACAGCCTGGGCCAATCAGCTGTTGGAACGTTATCCAAGGGGGAGGACAACACATGAATCATGCGCTCAAGTCGTTGGGAGCCCTGGCGGTTGCGCTCACGGCGGCGTGCTCCGCAGACCAGCGGGAAACGATCGACTCTGCGGCGGGATCCGCGCTCGACATCGCGCGCACGGAGCTGTCCGTGCTGAACATCGACATGGGCAAGCACGTCGACGCCGAGAAGAAGGTCACGGAGGGGACGGACGTGTTCGCGGCGACCGATACCATTTACGCGTCGGTGCACACGTCAGGCACGGCCAAGGATGGCCAGCTGGCCGCGAAATGGATCTTCCCGGACAGCTCTGTCGTGGACCAGAAGGCGGACAGCAGCATCGCGAACGGCACGGAACGCTACGTCTTCTTCATCACGAAGCCGGGCGGGCTGCCGGTCGGGAAGTACACCTTCCGCGTGATCATGGACGGACGCGAGGTCCGCAACAAGGACGTCACGGTTCAGTAATACCCGCTGTTGGGACTCGTCGCGACGGGCGCGAGCCGGGGAAAGGTGAATTGGGAAATGGGTGGGGTGGAGGGATCATGGGACTGGGGAAATGGTAGACCACTTCCCGGTTCACCGGTCCCATGTCCCACTCATCTCCCATTTCCCTTTTCCCCGACCGGATTCGCGATCACCCGCGCTTCAGGCGATTCTCGGGAAAGCCGGGCATCGCTGATCAGGAAGGATGCTCGAGCTCTCACGCAGGGAGTCGTCACCGGAAAATGGCGTACCCCTGCGCGTGGAGCGTCGCCAACGCCATAGTGGCCGTCGGAGCGATCTTCACGAATGGCAGCAGGTCGTCACGCGAGAGCTTGCGATTGATCAGTGCTTCGCCGCACACGATGATCTGCACGCCCGCGTCGTGGAGCGCCTGGAGCAGCGGGATGGTGGCGTTGTCGGATCCTTTCACCGCGCGATAGGCCTCGTTCTTCAGCAGCGAGTGCGTGGCGCTTCCCCACACCACGATCGCGAGATGCATGTTCGACCGCGGGACGCCATTCGCGTCGCCGACATACAGGAAATTGGCGACGGTGCGAAAGGCCGGGACGATGGAATCGGGTGTGGACGGGCCGACGTTCACTCCCCATGCGATGCGGTAGACGAGAGCCTTCGGCGCCGGGAACGTCGGATCGGTGGCGAGTGGACTGGATCCCTGCTGCCGGATGACATCAGCGCTCTGAGCGGACAGGTTCGCCGGAACCGCGGCGAAAACAGCGAGGGCCAGAAAAGCGTGGCGCATCGTGAAGCTCCGGTGGATGGCCGGATAACATGCCACCGGCCGATGCGCCTCCGCGAGTGGTGCCCACGGGAACGCCTGACCCTTCAGGCGCTCGTCCCGCTCCCCTTGCTGCTGTCGCGCACGCCGCGTCCCGACCCGCCCGGTTTGTTGCCGCCACCGGTCTGCTTGTTGACCGTCGCCCAGGCGCGCCGCTCGGCTTGGTTCATAGCGCTGCGGGTGTGCGACATTCACGTCCACTTGACAGTCTAGTGGACTTGCTGGAACTTTGATCATCACTAGACCGTCAAGTGAACCATGGCGCCATCGCCCGCCCCGCTTCTCCAGGGCACCCTCGAGCTCATCGTCCTCCAGCTCCTCAGCGCCGAGCCGACGAACGGCTATGACCTGACCCTGCGCATCCAGGCCACGTCGCGCGACGTGCTCCAGGTGAACGCGGGCTCGCTGTATCCCGCGCTCTACCGCCTCGAGGAAAAGGGGCTCGTCAAGGCGAAGTGGGAGGAGACGCCGAATGGCCGGCGCGCCAAGGTGTATTCCCTCACGGCTGGGGGACGGAAACAGCTCGTGGAACAGCGCGACAACTGGGCGCGCTTTTCGGACGCGCTTGCCGCCATCCTCCGCACCACGTGACGTCCATGCTCCGTCGGCTGTGGCTGCGCCTGCGTGCGCTCGCCGGTCGGCGGGGCCTCGAGGACGACATGCAGTCCGAGATGCGCGAGCATCTCGATCGCGCGACGGACCGCCTGATCGCGCGCGGCATGTCGCCGTCAGACGCGAGGCTGGCCGCGCGGCTCGAGTTCGGCAACGCCACGGTCATCGAGGAAGACGCACGCGACGCGCGCGGCATGCGCTGGCTCGACGCCTTCCGCGGCGACCTGCGCTTCGCGTTCCGGTACTTCGGTCGCAACAAGCTCACCGTCGCGATCATCGTCAGTGTCTTCGCGCTCGGCATCGGGGCCAACACCGCGCTCATGACGGCGATGCAGTCGCAGTTTCAGCGTCCCGCGCCGGTCGTCCCGGACGACGATGCCCTGGTGCGCATCTGGGCCGAGCAACGCGCGACGCGCGCGGCCGCCTGGCGCTGGCGCTCGTTCACGCATGAGGAGTTGTGGGAGATCGCCGGGCATACGGAGACGTTCACGCACGTCGCGGGATGGCTGGCCCACGACGTCGTCCTGAACCCCGGTGACAGCATCGGTCCGCGCGGTGTCGGCGCGCACTTCGTGACTCCCAACTACTTCGGCACGCTCGGCGTCGGTCTCGCCGCCGGAACAGGCTTCACGGTCTCTGAC
>JBOHTL010000523.1:0-5581 GCA_050733735.1 Gemmatimonadaceae bacterium | reverse complement strand
GATGAATGCGGTGAATCCGCCCGTGCGTGATTGCACGTCGCGCACCCGCTGGAGATGCTCGAGGCGCTCCGCGAGGGTCTCACCGATGCCGTACATCATGGTCACCGACGTCTTCATCCCTTCCTGGTGCGCGATCTCCATGATCTCGAGCCAGCGATCGGCGCCCGCTTTCTTCTTCGCGACCTGATCGCGCACCCGCTGCACGAGAATCTCACCGCCGCCGCCGGGGATCGAGTCGAGACCGGCCTTCACGAGCTCGCGGATCACCTCGCGGGCGTCCATGCGGAAGGTCTTCGCAAAGAAGTCCACCTCACTGGGCGAGAACCCATGGATATGAATGGGGTGGTGCACCTTGATATGGCGCAACAGATCGAGATACCACTCGAAGGGGATGTACGGGTTGTGTCCCCCCTGCATCAGGATCTGGACGGCGCCCATCTCCCTGGCCTCGTCGATCTTCCTGCCGATGTCCTCGTACGACAGCGTCCACCCCTCGGCGTGCTTCGGTCTGCGATAGAACGCGCAGAATCCGCAGTCGGCGACGCAGACGTTGGTGTAGTTGATGTTCCGGTCGACGATGTAGGTGACCGTGTTGTGCGGATGCTTCTCCGCACGAACGCGGTCCGCCTCCGCGGCCAGCTCGAGGAGCGGCGCGTTCGTGTAGAAGTCCAGGAGATCTCTGCTCATGCCGCCAGAAATGACAAGGAACCGTCGGGCACACGACCAGCCGTTACGAGCCGACGGAAGAACTCAGTCAGACCCGCGAGATGCCCGTACGACAACCGGTAATCGAGGCCGGACAGGTACGTGAGACAGGCCGACTTCGTGACGCCGGTCGCCAGCGCCGCCTGAGCCGCGAGCACCTCGAGGTGCGCGAGCCCCCAGTCGCGCGACGTCATGAGGCTCGCGTGCAGGTCGAGCGCCGCACGCGTGTCCGTACTGCGCTGCGCGACCCAGACAGCGAATACGAACGGGAGATCGGTCCACGACTTCCACTCCGAGCCCAGATCATACGCGTAGCGATAGCCGAGGCGCTCCAGCAGTTCATCGCGGTCGCGCTGGTCCTGCAGATGCGCGCCGAGTCGCAGCGCCGCGTCGCCGATGACGAGTCGGGCATCGTGGTCGGCTGCCGAGAACCGTGCGACGTCGGTGAGCTCTGCGTCGGCCGGTATGAAGGATGGACGCGCGTCCCAGACATGCTCGAACAGGAGCTCGACGAGCGCGACGCTCGTCATGGAGCTGCGGCTCACGAGCACCCTGCGGCCGCTCAGCTCGGACGCCGGCCGCTTGGAGAAGAGCACCACGCTCCGGACCGGCCCGTCGCAGGAGATCGCGAGGTCCGGGAGCAGCAGGTACCGCTGCGCGTCGCGCGCGTACTCGACCGCGGAGATCACGCTGACGTCGAGCTTCCCTGCCGCCATATACGCGTTCAGCTCGGTCGGGACGCCCTCCACGATCTCGGCGCTCAGCGGCACGACGCCGCGATCGATCGCGCCATAGACCGGGTAGCAGTTCACATAGGGAATCCGGCCGACGCGCATCACGCCGCCTTCGTGGCGGAGTCGCCGCCGTCCTCGAATGTCCGGATGACGTTGTAGAATGAATCGCGCTCGGCGGGCAGTCTTCCAGCTCCGCGGATGAGTCTCACGATCTCATCGAGCGACATCGCCTGCGCGGTATGAGCGCCAGCCTCGTGGTAGATCTTCTCGCGCACGACGGTCCCTTCCATGTCGTTGACGCCAAAGGACAGCGCCGTTTGGGACAGGAACGGAGTGACCATGATCCAGTGCGTCTTGATGTGCGGGATGTTGTCACAAAAGAGCCGTCCTACCGCCAGGTTTCTCAGATCATCGAAGCCGGAGGTCGCAGTTCCCTCACGGTGCAGCGCGACGCCCAGCTCGTTGTTGTCAGGGTGATACGCGAGCGGGATGTACGCCAGGAACCCCCCGGTCCTGTCCTGCAGGTCGCGCAGCATGGCGAGATGCTCGATGCGATCCTCGACCGATTCGACGTGCCCGTACAGCATGGTGCAGTTGCTGCGGATCCCGAGCTCGTGAGCCGTCTCGTGCACCAACAGGTAGTCTTCGGCGGCGAGCTTTCGATCGGCGATCGTGGCGCGCACGGCCTTGCTGAACACCTCGGCGCCGCCGCCCGGCATGGTGTCCAGTCCCGCCTCGCGCAGCGCGCTGAGCACGTCACGCACGCTCATCTTCTCGACGCGCGCGACATGCGCGATCTCGACGGCGGTGAGCGCCTTGATGTGCACGTGCGGGTGCTCCGCCTTGAGCGCGCGGAACATCGTCGTGTAATACTCGAGTCCCGCCTTCATATCGAGGCCGCCCACGATGTGGAACTCGCGAGTCAGCCCGTTCCGCGCATGCGCGGCTTCACCCAGCGTCTGCTCGAGCGTATAGCGATACGCGCCATCCTCCTTGGGGAGTCGCGCGTACGAACAGAAGACGCAGGTCTTGCGCAGGATGCAGACGTTGGTGGGATTGATGTGCTGATTCGCTGCGAAGGTGACCCGATCGCCGTGCCGCGCGCGATTCGCCGCATCGGCAAGGGCCCCGATACCGACGAGATCGGGGGTGCGAAACAGCAACGCGCCTTCTTCAGGCGTGAGTCGCTCGCCCCGCTCGACCTTGTCGGCGATGGGCAGCAGCGCAGGATCGCGCAGCAACCGCGGGTTCACCGTCGCGGTCGGCAGCGTAGGCACGTCAGTCCTCGAATCGCTTGACGGCGAGCGACACGTTGTGGCCGCCGAAGCCGAAGCTGTTCGAGAGCGCCGCCCGCACGTCCCGCTTCGCGGAAGTGTTGGGGGTGTAGTTCAGGTCGAGCTCGGGATCCGGCGTCTGATAATTGATGGTGGGCGGCACCGTGCATTCGCGAACGACGTGCACGCAAACGATGAACTCGACCGCTCCCGCGGCACCCAGCATATGACCCGTCGCCGACTTCGTGGAGCTGACGTTGATCTCCTTGGCGAAATCGCCGAAGACCGCCTTGATCGCCTTGGTCTCGTTCAGATCGTTCGCGGGCGTCGAGGTGCCGTGCGCGTTGATGTACTGGATGTCTTCCACGGCGAACCCGGCGTCCTTCAGGGCGCGACGCATCGCGCGTTGCGCGCCCTCCCCGTCCGGCGCAGGCGCCGTCAGATGGTAGGCATCGCCGGTCGCGCCGTAGCCGACGATCTCGCCGTAGATTCTGGCCCCGCGCGCGCGCGCGTGTTCGAGCTCCTCGAGAATCACGATCCCAGCGCCTTCCCCCATGACGAAGCCGTCGCGAGTGGCGTCGAACGGTCTGGAGGCGGTGGCCGGCGTCTCGTTGCGCTCCGACAAGGCCTTCATGTTCGCGAAACCGCCGATCGCCATCGGGGTGACCGTCGCCTCCGAGCCGCCGGTAATCATCACGTCGGCGTCGCCGTACTGGATGGCGCGAAACGCATCGCCGATGGCATGCGCGCTCGTGGCGCACGCGCTGACCGTCGCGTAGTTGGGCCCCTTGGCATTGAAGCGCATGGACACCAGCCCCGCGGCAATGTCGGCGATGAACATTGGAATGAAGAACGGGCTGATCTTGGTCTGACCGCGCTCGCGATAGACGTCGTGCTGCTCCTCGAAGCTCTTGAGCCCGCCGATGCCGCTGCCGACGATCACCCCAATGCGGTCCGGGTCGCCAATCGAGCCGTTTTCCAGCCCGGCGTCCTTCATGGCCTGCACAGATGCCGCGATCGAGTACTGCGCGTACCAGTCCGCGCGCTTCGCCTCCTTCCGGTCCATGTACTGGAGCGGATCGAACCCCTTCAACTCACACGCGAAGCGAACGGGCCACGTGGAGGCGTCGAATTTGGTGATGTTCGCCGCGCCGGACGCGCCGGACAACAGTGCACGCCAGGTCGACGCCACGTCGTTCCCAACGGGCGTCAGAGCGCCCATGCCGGTGACGACGACCCGACGCTTCATCAGGCGCCACTCCCCACCTTCTGATTCAGATAGCCGATGGCGTCACCAACCGTGCGCAGCTTTTCGGCGTCCTCGTCCGGAATGTCGATGTTGAATTCCTTCTCGAATTCCATGACCAGCTCGACGATATCGAGGCTGTCGGCGCCGAGATCCTCGATGAAACTTGCGTCGTCCGTCAGCTTCTCGCGCTCGACGCCAAGTTCCTTTTCGATGATGTCACGGACTCGTTGTGCGTTTTCGGCCATGGGATGTTCCTCAGTCGGGTGGTAGTGCGGGAAATCTAGTAAAGCCATGCGGCTGCGTCACATGACCATGCCGCCGTCGACGACGAAAACCTGCCCGGTGATATACGAGGCGTATTCCGAGGACAGAAACGCGACCGCGCCCGCGATGTCGGCCGGTTTTCCGAGCCGTTCGAGGGGGATCTGCTTCGATAACGTGTCGCGCGCTTCCTGGGTCATGGCACTCGTCATGTCGGTCTCGATGAAACCAGGCGCGACCACGTTCGCGAGAATGTTTCGCGACGCGAGCTCTTTTGCGACCGACTTCGTAAAGCCGATGAGACCTGCCTTGCTGGCCGCATAGTTCGCCTGCCCCTTGTTGCCGGTGATGCCAACCACGCTGGCGATGTTGATCACGCGTCCCCAGCGCCGCTTCATCATGCCGCGGCTGACCGCGCGCGTCGCCACGAACGCCGCCTTCAGATTCGCGGCCAGCACCGCGTCCCAGTCGTCGTCTTTGAGGCGCATCAGGAGGTTGTCGCGCGTAATGCCGGCGTTGTTGACGAGAATGTCCACGCCGCCGAACGCCTTCTCGACCTGCTCCACGAGCGCCACGACCGCCGCCGCGTCGGAGATGTCGCAGCCGAATCCGCGCGCGCTCTTCAGGGTGCCGGCGACCGTTTCGGCGGTGGACGGATCGCGTCCGACAATGGCGATGTTCGCGCCACACTCACTGAGCATGTGCGCAATCGAACGTCCGATGCCCCGAGTACTGCCGGTGACGATGGCGGACTTGCCCGAGAGGTCGATGTTCATCAGGCGGCGAGCTCCATGAGTTGTTGCACGTCGGCGACCGTGCCGCAGGACATCGTCTTCACCGAAGGTGCAATCTTCTTGACGAGGCCTGTGAGAACTGATCCGGGTCCCATTTCCACGTACACCGCCTCGGGCAGTCTCGATGCCATCGCCGTGACCTCCTCGCTCCATCGCACCGGGCGGGTGAGCTGTTGCAGGAGCAGCTGTCCGGCCCGGTCCGCCGTCGTAATCGCTTCGCCGTTGACGTTCGCGTAGACCGGGAACCTCGGGTTCGTAAATGACGTCCTGGCAATGGCTTCAGCCAGTCCATCGGCGGCGGATTCCATGAGCGCGGAATGGAACGCTCCGCTCACGTTCAGCTTGATGGCGCGCTTGGCTCCGGACTCCTTGGCGAGTGCCATGGCGCGTTCCACACCGGCTTCCTCGCCACTGATCACGATCTGGCCCGGACTGTTGTAGTTCGCCGGGGACACGAGGCCCGCTTCGGCCGTGGCTCGCGCGCAGATCGATTCCACCGGTTCCTTCATGTCTCCCAGCACCGCGGCCATCGCGCCCGGACGCCGAACGCCGGACTCGTACATG
>JBOHTL010000522.1:0-3910 GCA_050733735.1 Gemmatimonadaceae bacterium | reverse complement strand
AGTTGAACGGCGTGACCGCGTAGACGAATCCCTCGAGCCCGCGGTAGTCGAGCATGTTCCACATGCCCGGCGACGACAGCGGCTGCTCGCTGTACAGCTCCTGCGCGTACGCGGGATTGAAACGCAGAAAGTCGATCAGCTCGCAGGCGGCGTCGATCTCCGCCTGGTAGACGGTCTTCGACTGTCCGAGCATCGTCGCCGAGTTCATGGTGGCGCGCCAGGTCGTGGAGAGGAGCTCGGCGGCCTTGAGAAACACAGCGGCGCGGTCTTCCCATGCCCAGTTGGCCCATTCGCGCCGGGCTTCGCGGGCGGCGTCGATGGCGTCCTCGACATGCTGCGCCGACGCCTTGTGCCAGTCGGCCAGGACATGGTTGTGCGCGTGCGGCATTACCGCCTGCGCCGTGTTGCCGGTGCGGATCTCCCGTCCGCCGATGATCAGCGGAATGTCAATGCGCTCGCTCGACATCTTCTCGAGCCGCGTCTTGAGCTCGGCGCGCTCGGGCGATCCCGGCGCGTACGATTTCACGGGCTCGTTGATCGGCGTCGGGACTCGACGCACGCCGTTGAAGTTCGACAGGACGGAGCTCGCTGATGTGTGCAAGAGCTCGGATTGGGGCGAAGCCGCAGCGGCGCGATGCTTCGACGCCGCGCTGGACATGGGTTTCGTGGGGGCAGCCATCTGAACCTCGTTCGGATTCTGAGTTCAAGCTACCAATTCTATTCTCGATGCGCCGACAAAAGGCGTTCTCGCGCATCATCCCTGTCGACGCCGGGCCGAGAACGTAGTTTCAGCGCGTGCCTTACGCGCTGATCGTCGATGACGACCCGACCATGATGCTCCTGGTCGAGCAGGTCCTGCAGGGACTCGGCCTTGACTACCACACCGCGAACGACGGAGACGTCGCGTGGGAGGCGTGGCAGAAGGCGCGGCACAAGCTCGTGGTGCTCGACCTCATGATGCCGAGAATGGACGGGCTCGACGTCTGCCGCCGTATCCGTGAGGTCGATCCCGAGCACAACACCTATATCCTCGTCGTCACGGGACGCGACAAGGCCGCCGACCTCGAGAGCGCGCTCGACGCGGGCGCCGACGATTACGTCACCAAACCCACGAACGGCCAGCGACTCCGCGCCCGCATGCGCATCGCCGACCATCGCATGAAGAGCGACCGCGCCCGCCGGTTCGCCGAAGAGGAGCTGCGCAAGGCGCGATTCCTCGCCGGCATCGGTGAAGCGACGGTCGGGCTCCAGCATGAGATCAACAATCCGCTCACCGGTCTCCTCGGCACCGCCGAGCTGATGCTCCTCGACATGCACGAGAAGGGACAGCCGACCGACGAGCTCCGCACCATCATCGAGCAGGGAAGGCGCATCAGCGATCTGGTGAAGCGGCTGGGCGAGCTGCGCGATCCGCAGAGCGTGCACTATGCCGGCGGGAAGCGGATGATCGACCTGGCGGGCGAGAAATAGGACGCGTGCACTTTTTCGGCGCCCACACCATCGACAACGGCGGCATCGACATGGCCGTCCGCCGCGCCGCGCGTTCCGGGATGACCGCGATGCAGATGTTCACCGCGGTCCCCAAGTTCTACGGCGACAAGTCGAACATGCGACAGGAGCGGGTCGACCGCTTCAAGGCGGCCGTCGCCCAGACGAAGATGGATCCGCGCAGGATCATGGCGCACGGCGCGTACGTCCTGAACACCGGGACGCCGGATACCGACAAGTGGATCCGCGCCCGCGATGGGCTCACGAAGGAGCTCGAGCGCTCCTCCCTGCTTGGGCTCGGCCAGATCTGCTACCACCCGGGCGCGGCGACGGACGGGAATCGCGAGGCCGCCGCCGAGCGGATTGCGGGGGCCATCGTGCACGCGCTGGATACAGTGACGAGCGACACACGACTTCTCATCGAGAACACCGCCGGCGCGGGGACGACGATGGCGCGCACCGCGCAGGAGGTCGGGCTCATCCTGGCGCACATCCCGAAGCGGTATCGGTCGCGGACGGGCTACGGCCTGGACACCTGCCACCTGTTCGCGTCGGGCTACGACATCCGTCGCCGCGACGAGCTGACGAAGACGCTCGACGCCTTCGAGTCGGAAGCGGGCGAGCCGCCGGGATTCTTTCACCTGAACGACTCCGAGGGAGAGCTGGGCTCCAACCGGGACCGCCACACGCTCATCGGCGACGGGCAGATCGGCATCGAACCGTTCCAGTGGCTCGTGGAGGACCGCCGCTCGAGAGGAGTCCCGATGATCCTCGAGACGCCGCAGCAGAATTACGAGATCGCGGGGGACGACGACTCGCCCGATCCGTACGACGCCAGGATGATGGCGCTGCTGACGGGCTGGGTTTGACCGTTTCTCCCTCTGAAGATTCTCCTCTCAGGCTATTGCGCTCCCAGAGGGAGATTTTACTATTCGCGCGGCGGAGCGAGCGTCACAGGTCGTTTTTTCATAGGGAAACATCTCCGTTCACCGAACCCAGAGGAGACCCCATGGCGGCGAAGAAGAAGAAGGGTGGGAAGAAGAAAGCTGCGAAGCGTGGTGGCGCGAAGAAGAAGTCGTCCCGGAAGAAGGCGGCGAAGCGTGGTGGCGCGAAGCGCAAACCCAATGCGGCGTTCATGAGGCCCATGCAGGTCGATGCCGCTCTCGGCGCCGTGGTCGGCAACAGTCCATTGCCGCGCACCGAGGTCACGAAGAAGCTCTGGCAGTACATCAAGCGGAACGGACTCCAGGATCAGCGGGAGCGCCGCATGATCAACGCGGACGACAAGCTCCGCGCGGTCTTCGGTGGCAAGAGCAAGGTCTCGATGTTCGAGATGACCAAGCTCGTCTCGAAGCACATGAAGTAACCGACGTTTCACGTCACGTGTCACTCGTGGGGCGCACCATGTGGTGCGCCCTTCTATTTTTCGGGACGCCCGACCTGAGAACCAGCTCCTACTGAGATGCCCAGCTTGGCCAAGAAACGCACGTCGCAGAAAAAGACCAACGTCGTCGCGGAGGCCCGCGGGGGGAAATCGACGCCCCCCCCGGGGGGGGGGGGGAGCGACCTGCAGAAGCGCGCGTGGGAAGGCTTCAAGTCGATCGCGGGCGCCGTCGTCATCTATCTCATCATCAAGACGCTGCTCATCGAGGCGTTCCGGATTCCCTCGGGGAGCATGATCCCCACGCTGCTCGTGGGCGACTGGCTGTTCGTCAACAAGCTCGTGTACGGGCCGCACATCCCGTTCACCCAGGTGAATCTCCCCGGGTACGACGATCCCGACCGCGGCGACGTCGTGGTGTTCATCTCGCCCTTGCAGCCCGATCTCGCGCAGCAGGGAGAGGACGCCACGCCGACGCTCGTCAAGCGCCTCGTGGGGATGCCAGGCGACACGATCTACATGCGCGAAGGGGTGCTGCACATCAATGGCCAGTCGCGGCCCCAGGGGCCGGCCTTCGCGACGAATCCCAAGGGAGACGGCGACGAGTACTCGCCGCTCATGGACTGGCAGCATCGCATCGAGCTGCGCGAAACGCGCTTCGGTCCACCGCCCAGGACGCCGAAGCTGGATCACTGGGGACCGTTGCTCGTGCCGCCGGCGCACTACTTCATGATGGGCGACAACCGCTACCAGTCGAAGGACAGCCGCTACTGGGGCGTGGTCCCGCGCGCCAACGTGCGTGGCAAGCCGATGTTCATCTACTACACGTACGTGCCGCAGAGCGAGAGCGATCGGCCGATCTCGTTCGTTACAGATATCCGATGGGGACGGATAGGGACGTGGATTAGGTAGGCGTACCACGTTCTCGGCCCGCGGGTGAACTACGTTCTCGGCCCGCGGCCGTGAAGTAGACGTACGGCCGCGGTGGGTACTCGGCAGCGCGCTGCGCGCGCTGGTGAGCGAACGCACAAGAGATGGCGG
>JBOHTL010000521.1:0-5094 GCA_050733735.1 Gemmatimonadaceae bacterium | reverse complement strand
GGATAGCGCCCTCGCCAGCGCTTGTAGGCCATACGGCAGGAGCAGCGACTCGCTGAACGTTCCAGGTGACCTGCTGATCCACGTAGTCGCCAGGAAAAATTGGCTCGATGTACTCCACGAGCGGATTGTCCACAAGCTCGTCGAACTGAGCGCTCGAAATCCGAGCAACTACTGCGGGCATGTCGCCCAAATACATTTCTTCAAGAAGAACGCCCGCAGTCCGAATGATTTCCCTTGCGAGGGTTACAGACGCGACCGACGCGAGGACGCGGCCGAAATTGTCGACGCCTGCAGTTGCACCCGGATCCTTGAAGCCGATAAAAGCCCTACCGTTGCTCTCTAGAACCTTTGCACGAAGTTCGTCACGTGTCATACGCCTCCATGGCGTCTCGGTACGCGATGGACCGCTCAACTCCGCCCTTTGAAAGATGACTCCGCTGCTAGGTCCCCGAACAACCGTTGGGCCAAGGTCTGCCTCACAAGCGACTGCGGTTGCAGCGAGGAGGACGACCAGGCGGGATGATGGTACGCGAGTGAAGAACGGCATGCTGACCTGCCGGTCAAGAGATTGAACTCGATCAAAGGCGCTGCTGCATCGCGGCGTCAATGCTACTGCACTCGGGCCGTATCGCCTGTTCGAGAAACCGTACTTCAACGTTGTTCATTAAAGTAGTCCAAGAAAGACTACTTAACGTACATGCAGGCCTGAAAACGATGAGCCAATGACACCCGTTGAGGCTCGAAAGTCGCCGACGTGATGAGCGTCACTCAGCTCAGCGCTGATGCCGCCAATTGCTAGAACATGCAGTATCTTCACGATGTTTCACGCGCAGGGGCTGCACTGACGTCATCTGTGGCATATGTCGCACTCGGCGACAGCATGTCCATCGATCTCTATCCGGCCCTCGACGCCGGTGAGACCGATGTCTCCGTCGCGCTGGAATGGGATGCGAGCGCGGGCGCGGTCGCTCCGCTGGGAGCGGCGTCGCTGATGTACCGCAACGCGGATGATCGCTATCCCGAGTTCACCGCGCGCGATCTCATCTCGCGGGATCCGAAGATCGGCTTCCTGAATCTCGCCGAGGACGGCGCGACGATCGGCGACGTCTTCGGATCGCAGCTGTCGCAGCTCGAGGAGAGCGAGGACCCGACGCTCATCACGCTTTCGATCGGCGGCAACGATCTGCTGAGCGCCGTCGCGAACCGGCCGGTGCCCTCGCTGCTGCGCGGCATCGTCCGCGACATCGCCGAAGGGTACGAGTTCCTCGTCGAATCGCTGCGGCGGTCGCGTCCGAACTCGATACTCGTGCTCACGACCGTGTACGACCCGTCGGACGACACGCGTCGCATCCCCGGGGTGTTCGAGGGCGCCGGCGACCTTCCACTCGAGTTCCTGCACGACCTCAACGAGCGGATCAACGGCATCAGCGAGCGCACGCCGGCGAGCGCGGTGGCGGATGCGTACCGCCACTTTCTCGGTCACGGAGTGACCGCCGCCGAGGCCGACCGCTGGTACTGGAAGCGTTCGTGGATCGAGCCGAACGCGGTCGGAGCGAGCGAGATCCGCAGGCTGTGGCTTGACGCGGTCGATGCTCTCGCCGAAAACTGAGACGTGGCGGACTTCATCGAACAGGTCGAGGAGCTGCGTGGACGCGAGCGTCGCGTCGCCATGGCGACGCTGATCGGCGCGCGCGGCGGCAGCCCACGTCCGCTCGGGGCCAAGTTGTTCGTCGGCGAAGGGGGCCGTCTGCTCGGGTCGGTCTCCATCGGAGGATGTGTGGACGCGCGGGTGGTGGAGCACGGCGAGCGCCTCCTGCGCGATGGTCGCGCGGAGCGCGTGACAGTGGTCGTCGACGACGTCGAAGCCGTCGAGCTGGGTCTCAACTGCGGCGCCGAGTTCGACCTCCTCATCGAGCCTGTCCGGCTCGATGGTCCCGACGAGGCCGTCGCGGCGTACGAGTCGGCCACGCGCATCAGCCGATCGGGGCGCGCCGCCTTCGTCGCCACACGGCTTGGAGGAAACGGCAGCATGAGCCGCGCGGTCCATGCCGACGACTACGAGGGCGGTCCCGATGAATTCGTCGAGCGCATCGCGCCCGCGGATACTCTCCTGCTCATCGGCGCCTCGGATGTCGCCGCGGCCCTGGCGCGATTCGCGGTCACGCTCGGCATGCGCGTCGTCGTCATCGACGGACGGGAACGGTATGCGACGCGAGAGCGCTTCGCCTCGGCGCACGACGTGCTCGTGGGAATGCCGTCGGAGCTGGCGCGCCCATATCTCACGGCGGGTGCGTACGTCGTGCTCACCACCCACGATTACAAGTACGAGCTGCCGATATTGCGCGAGACGCTTCGCGCGCCGGTGCAGTATGTCGGCATGCTCGCGGGGCGGAAACGCGCCGACGGGATTCGCAATCTCCTGCGCGAGGATGGCCTGACGGATGCTGAGATCTCGCGACTGCACTCGCCGATCGGACTCGACATCGGTGGACGCGAGCCCGAGGAGATCGCGTTGAGCATCGCGGCACAGCTGGTCGCCGTTCGCGAAGACAAGCCGATCGCACGGCGATGAGCGCGTACGGCGCCACGGTCCTCGAGCACTTCCGACGGCCCCGCAATCAGCGGCGGCTCGACGCTCCGACCGTCGCGCACGAGGGCTACAATCCGCTGTGCGGCGATCGCGTGCGCGTTGAGCTCGCCGTCGACCGCGACGTCATCGCGGCGGCTGCATTCACCGCGAACGCCTGCGCCATCTGCACGGCGTCGGCGTCGCTGCTCACCGAGCGGCTGACCGGTCTGTCCGTGGGCGACGCGCTCGGGATCGCGGAGGATGAGATGGTGGCCGCCCTCGAGAGCGACGTACCTCCTGCGCGTCGCGCCTGCGCCACGCTGCCGCTGACGGCGATGCGGCAGGCGCTCGCCAACCTCGGCAGCGGGTGATCGTCGGGCTCCTGCTCGCCGCGGGAGCCGCGCGCCGATTCGGCGCGCCGAAGCTGGTACAGCACCTGGCCGGCAAGCCGCTCGTGCGCTGGAGCGCAGACGCTCTCGCAGCGGCCGCAGACCGCACGGTGGTCGTGGTGCCGCCGGAAGGCGCGGTGATTACCGAAGCGCTTCGGGGACTCCCCGTGAGCTATGTGACGAACCCCGCGCCGGAGCGCGGACTCGGCGCGTCCATCGCGCGTGGCGTCGCCGCGCTGCCCGGTGAATCGGAAGCGGTGGTGGTGGCGCTGGCCGACGAGCCCGCGCTCGACGCACGGTGGATCGAGGCGGTGATCGCCCGCTATCGCGCAGGCAGGGAAGGGGGCCACGCCGCGATCGTCGCGCCCGTATTCCGCGGAACGCGGCGGCACCCCGTGCTCTTCGATCGCAGCGTCTTCGCCGAGTTGTCGCGGCTGGATGGCGACGCCGGCGCGCGCGCGGTGGTGGAGCGCGATCCAGGCCGCGTGGCGCTCGTCGAGTTCGACGAACCCGGAACCATCGACGTGGACACGCCCGAGGATCTGGCCCGGCTCGCCCAGGCACCGCAGTTTACGGCTCGCCAATCTTCCAGGACATCATGATTCGTCACTTCCTGCTTCTTGCGCTGGTCCCCACCACGCTCACCGCGCAAACCCGCTGGGACTCGGTCACCGTCCAGGCACAATTGCTTCGCGGCGGCGTGTACATGCTCACCGGCGCAGGCGGCAACATCGGGCTCAGCACGGGCGCCGACGCCGCGTTCCTCGTCGACGACCAGTTCGCGCCGCTCACGCAGAAGATCATGGCCGCGGTCAAGTCGGTCACCGATCAGCCGGTGAAGTTCGTGATCAACACGCACTGGCACGGCGACCACACGGGTGGCAACGAGAACTTCGGCAAGGCGGGAGTGCTCCTCGTGGCGCACGACAACGTGCGCAAGCGGATGTCGGTGGAGCAGTTCGTCGGAACGACTCGTCGCACGCCGGCGTCGCCCGCCGCCGCCCTGCCAGTAGTCACCTTCAACGACTCGGTGACCTTTCACATCAATGGCGATTCGCTGATCGCGGTTCACGTGCCGCCGGCGCATACCGACGGCGACGTGCTGATCTATTTCTCGAAGGCCGACGTCATTCACATGGGGGACACGTACTTCGCCAGCGGATATCCGTTCGTCGATGTGATGAGCGGCGGCAACGTGAATGGCGTGATCGGCGCAGCGGATCGGGCGCTCGCCATTTGCACGCCGAACACGATCGTCATCCCCGGGCACGGCCCCACGCAGACGTGCGACAACCTGCGGACCTGGCGGAACATGATCGCGACCGTGCGCGACCGCGTGCAGGCCGAGATGCAGAAGGGAAGGACCCTCGACGAGCTCAGGGCAGCGGGACTGAGCGCCGAGTTCGACGCCCAGTGGGGGCGCGGATTCATCCAACCCCCCGCGTTCGTGGAAGCCATCTACCGTTCGCTCGGCGGACGGTAGGCATGACGCATCCGGCGGGCAACGACTCGGCGACGAGAATCCGCGAGCTCGCGCGCCGCCGCTGGCGTGTGGCCATCGCGCTCACCACCGCGATGATCGTCCTGTACTTCGGCTTCATCGCGCTGATTGCCTTCAACAAGCCGTTGCTGGCCCGCAAGGTGACCGAGGGGCTGAGCCTCGGCATCCTGCTTGGCGCGCTCGTGATCGTGGCATCGTGGCTGCTCACGTGGTTCTACGTCCGCTGGGCGAATACGCACTACGACACCGCGCTGGCGTCGATCAGCCGCGCCGAGAACGAGCGATGATCCTGCTCGCCGCCGCGGCGCAGCAAACGCCGCAGACCAGGATCGGCGAGCCGAACACCGTCGCGATGGTGTTCTTCTTCGCCTTCATCGCGATCACGCTGGGCATCACCTACTGGGCGGCGCGACGCACCCGCACGACCGAGCATTTCTACGCCGCGGGACGCACAATCAGCCCTGGGCAGAACGGCCTTGCGCTCGCCGGCGACTACATGAGCGCGGCATCGTTCCTCGGCATCGCCGGGCTCGTGTCGACTACCGGATTCGACGGCCTGATCTACTCCACAGGTTGGCTCGTCGGCTGGCCGGTGGTGCTTTTCCTCATCGCGGAGCCGCTGCGCAACCTGGGCA
>JBOHTL010000520.1:0-2163 GCA_050733735.1 Gemmatimonadaceae bacterium | reverse complement strand
CGCGTGATCAGGGTCTTTCCTCCGTGATTGGCTATGGCGATGTCCAGGTGATCGCGGTGATCATGCCGAACGAGCCCGGAATCCGGAACAGCGACTGGCACGACTACATCACGACTGTGAATGCCGTGGAAGCACTCAGCGGCTACCACGTCCTCGACCTGCTCGCGGACGAAGTGGAGCGCATCGTCGAAGCCGGTATGCGGGAAGAGCTCACCAGCATCGACAACCTGGAAAGCTCCGGCGCCCTCTCCCCGGGCACAGCGAACTCAATCCGGTCAAAGCTCGTCGCAGCGGCCGAAGCGCACGATCGCGGCAACGCGAAGGCGGCGCGAAACCAGCTCAACGCGCTCATCAATGAAGTCGAAGCGCTCGCGCGCTCCCGCCGCCTCACAGCTGCCCAGGCGAAGGGGCTCACTGACGCAATCGCTGCGCTCGCCATGACACTCTGAGTTTGCAGTTGGAGTCATTCGGATGCATTCGGATCTCTCCGGATGCATTCGGATCTCCCGGGGCGCGAACCATGCAAATGTTTGCTGTCGCACACTACGCCCCCGAGCAGCGATGACAAGCACAGCGATCACTGTCGACGCGAAGCCGCGAAGACGCAAACCGTCTCTGAGAACCACGCGAAAGCTGTCGCCGACGGCGCAGCGCTGCCGCGAGAAGTTTCTGCGCTTCTTCCCGGGCGGATTCCGCGACGAGACGTATTGCGACTGGGAGCGAGACTACAAATGGGAGGCGCACGAACGGTTCTGCGCCGAACTGCGCCGCAGCGCCTTGCGCTCGCTGCTCGACGCCGGCGACTATCTGGCCATCGCTCGTCACGCGGTGACGATCGAGGCGCGCACGAATCTGCTCTTCTCGTTCGAGAAGATGGCGCTGCGCGACGCCCTCAAGAGCCGCGACGGCGCTCGCACCTTCGCTGCAGGCCTGTATGAATGGCTTTACGGACGCGGCGCGGACCAGCAGCGCTTCGAACAGTGGATCGAGATCGTTGCGTCGCTTCCGCGCCGCCAGACACGCGTGCTCACGTGGCCGATCGTGACCATCTTCGGGATGATCGCCGAGCCGGAGAAGCATCTCTTCCTGAAGCCCATGGTGACCCGGGCCGCTGCGCGCGAGTACGGCTGCGACTTCCGCTATGCATCACGCCCGAACTGGGATACCTACGTCAGCATGCTCGAGTTCGCCGAGCAGGTACGTGAGGACCAGGCCGACCTCGAGCCGCGCGACATGATCGACCTGCAGTCGTTCATCTGGCTGCAAGGGAGCGACGAGTACGAGGAGTAGCGGGCTCGAACGTTTGTTGTCCGCGGTAAAAGGCATTATTGTAGGCTCGCTGTTCGGTCTCCCCCCCCCGCCTCCCCCTTTCCTTCATCAGGAGCACGCCGTGGGCTTTCTACTCTTTGCCGCCCTCGCGGTCCTTCTCTTCGGCATCGTTCTGTACAACAACCTGGTTCGCCGCCGGAACGCGGTCGATCAGGCCTTCAGCTCCATCGAGGTGCAGCTGACGCAGCGCTACGACCTCATCCCGAAGCTCGTCGAGACGGTGAAGCAGTACATGGGACACGAGCGCGGGCTGCTGGAGGAGATCGTCCGGCTGCGGTCGCAGGCGATACAGGGCCACACCACAGCGGAAAAGGTCGCGGCCAACAACGAGCTCACCAACGCGCTCGGACGCCTCAACGTCCAGGTCGAGAACTATCCGCAGCTGCGCGCGAGCGAGAACTTCGTTCACCTGCAGCGCTCGCTGAACGAGGTCGAGGAGCAACTCTCCGCGGCGCGTCGCTCCTACAATGCGGCTGTCACCGACTACAACAACTCCGTCGAGACATTCCCCGGTTCGCTGGTGGCGGGGATGGCCGGCTTCCGCGAACAGCAGACGTTCGTCGCCGAGACGCATAAACGGCAGGACGTCGACATGAAGGGACTCTTCAAGGCGTGACCGCCAGGAGCACGGTCGGGCGCGTCAGCCAGCTCGACAAGTCCACGGTCGCGAAGCTCCGGGCTGGCTGCAATTTCATCAACGCGGAGATCGCCCGCGTTCGTGGCCGCATCACGGTGGTCGCGGCGATCGTCGCCCTCCTGGCGTTCATTCTGTACGGCGTCATGTGGAGCAACGGTACGCGCGATCCCCGATTCCCGCTGTTCGGCGCCTTGATC
>JBOHTL010000519.1:0-14311 GCA_050733735.1 Gemmatimonadaceae bacterium | reverse complement strand
GCCGGAGGCACCGGGCTCTCTGCGTGTCTGCCTCCCTGGGCGTCGGCGGACGGCAAGCTGCTCGACAACCTCAAGGACCCCGCGACGCGCGCGCGTATCCGCGCCGAGATGGTGCAGGAACGCACCGAGTGGGAGAATCTCTGTCAGCTGGCAGGCCCTGAAGGCGTGCTGCTGCTCGGACTGCGAAAGGACGAGAACAAGCGCTTCGTCGGCAAACGCCTCGCCGAGGTCGCGGCGGTGCTCGGCCGGGAATGGCCTGACGTCATCATGGATCTGCTGATCGCCGAGGAGCAACGCATCGGGACCATATACTTCCTGATGACCGAGGAGAACATCGCGCTCCAGTTGCGGCAGCCGTGGATCAAGTTCGGCACCGACGCTGGCGGCTTCGATCCAGACAGCGCGGTGGGGCAGTCGCATCCTCGCGCGTACGGCAATTTTCCGAGACTCCTCGGGAAGTACGTGCGCGACGAGCGCGTGATTCCGCTCGAGGACATGATCCGCAAGATGTCGTCAGCCGTCGCCACGCGTCTCTCGCTCCAGGAGCGCGGCGTGCTGCGCGCTGGCATGTATGCCGACGTCGTCGTCTTCGATCCGACTGCGGTCGCCGACCGCGCGACATTCGAATCGCCGCACCAGCTGTCGGTCGGCGTCCGTCACGTGTTCGTCAACGGCACTTCCGTCGTGCGCGACGGACGCCATACCGGCGCGAAGCCGGGGCGAATCGTGCGCGGACCGGGCTACGGTCACCGTCCCGGACGTTAGATCGGACGGTCGCCCGCGCGAAACCCATTGCAGACGACGGTCGCAGGGCACGCCTGTTGCGACCTCGCGGTGACCGAATCGACAGAGAGGACGATGCCCGCCGAGAAAACGCCGCCCCTTCGCCCACGGCTCGAGGAGGCGCGCAAGGCGCTCGATGATGCTTTGGAAGAGGCCTGCGAGATCGACGTCGGCGGCGCGGATCTCTCGGACGTGATGCGACTCGAGGAACAGCTGACCGTTGCGCGGGAAGCCGCGAGCAACGTGATCGCCGCCCTTCGGCGGCTTGGGCCGGAGCGGTCGGAACTGAACGAGTCCGCGGGCGATACACACCGCGTCTTCGTGGACGACCGTGGCGTGCGGTGGGATGCCTTTGCGGTGCATCCGTCGCGTCCGAGGGGCCGGGAAACGCTGCCGCCTCCGTACGACACGGGTTGGCTTGCCATACAGTGCCCCGAGGGAGTGCGCCGGGTTACGCCAATTCCCGAGGGATGGAGAGAATGCTCGCGCGATGAGTTCTGCAGGCTGCTGGAAAACGCAGCCGTGACACCACGCCGCACGACTTGAGATTCTTGTCGGAGATCGCAATTGACGGGCCAAGGAGCTAACGCTGTAACAGCTGTATTCTATTGCATTTGACATCGTAAGCGGCTTATGTTGCCGTCATGTCGGAGCTGCGCAGGTACTTCGCCGAAATCGGGCGAAAGGGGGGCACAAGAAGCCGCCGCGCGCTGGATTCCGGGACGGCGCGCCGGATGGTTGCCATTCGCGAGGCCCGCCGAGCCGCGCTGCGCGCCGCGGGTACGTCAGTGTCGCTGCCCGGAACGCCATCCGACACCAGTGCGGCAGCCCAGGCGGTGCAGGATGCGCTGTGGCGCCGCGCTTCGCCTTCAGAAAAACTCACGCAGGTTGCGCGGGTTTTTCGCATGGTGGAACGGCTGTCCATCGCCGGCCTGCGGCAGCGACATCCGGCCGATGGCGAGCGAGAGCTGCTCTATCGGCGCGCCGAAGCCCGTCTCGGGCCGGAGTTGGCATCCCGCGTCTATGGCGCGGGCGAGGCTTCATCTCGGCCAGGAACTCGACTGGCGAGTGAGCTCACCTGATCCGCCCAGCGATCCAGTCGCGATCGCGATCGATGTCGCGGCGCGTCTCGATGCGCTTGGCGTCCCCTGGGTCGCGGCGGGATCCATCGCGAGCTCGGTGCATGGTGAGCCCCGCTCGACAATGGATGTGGACCTGGTCATCGGTCTTCGCAGCCGTGACGTTACGGCGCTCGCCGGAGCGCTTGCCGGCAGTTACCACGTGGACGCCGATGCCATGCGGGCGGCGGTGAAGTCTGCCGGTTCATTCAACGCCGTTCACCTGGCGAGCGCGATCAAGGTGGACTTCTTCGTCGCCGGCGACGACCCGTTCGAGGCGGAACGACTGGCAAGCCGTCTCCGCGTGGAGATGCCCGGCGGCGTGCTGTACGTGGACACCGCGGAGCACACGCTGCTGCGCAAGCTCGAATGGTACCGCCGCGGTGGCGAGGTGTCCGAGCGGCAGTGGCGGGACGTCCAGGCCATCGCGCGCATCCAGGGTGAGCGGCTCGATCGCCGAGAGTTGCAGCGCTGGGCGGGACGACTCGGCGTGACCGACCTCCTGGAACGCGTACTCGATCAGGCGCAGCACAAGGAATAGGTAGACAAACTGCACATAACGTGTAGATTGTCGTCATATGCCACGCGCTTCGTCCCCCGCGGACATCCTGCCCGGCACGCTGGAGATGCTCATTCTCCAGACCCTGACCATCCAGCCGATGCACGGCTACGCCGTCGCAAAGCACATCGCCGACCGCTCGGGGGATGTGCTTCGGGTCGAACAGGGATCGCTCTATCCCGCGCTCGAGCGGCTGCTCTCCAAGGGATTCGTCACCGCGAAATGGGGTGACTCGCCGACGGGACGCAAAGCCCGGTACTACACCATCACCGCCGCGGGCCGGCGCAGACTCGGTCAGGAGATCTCCGAGTTCGACAACGTGCTCGCGGCCATCGCGCGCGTCCTCCAGAGGGCGTGACATGACCGGCGTGCTGCGTGGACTCCTGCATCGCCTTCGGGTGCTGCTCCGCGGCGACCAGTACGCCAGTGAGGTGGACGAGGAGATTCGTTTCCATCTCTCCCTCGACGCGGAACATCGCATCCGCGCAGGGGCGGACGCCGCCGACGCATCCGTCTCCGCCCGCCGACAATTCGGCAACCCGACCTATCTCACGGAAGAGGTGCGCTACGCCGCCGGCACGCGCCACCTCGACGCCATCGCGCAGGACATCCGCTACGCGCTGCGCAGCCTGCGTCGTGCACCCGCGTTCACCACGCTGGCGGTCACCACGCTCGCCATCGGCATCGGCAGCTCCACGGCGGTTTTCAGCGTCGTCGACGCCATCGTCCTGCGCGGACTCCCGTACCGCGACGCGGGACGGCTGAACGCCATCTACGAGGTGAGCGACCAGGGGAACGTGCGCACGCCGTCCTATCCCACGTTCGAGGACTGGAAGACGCAGTCCGCGTCGTTCAGCGACGCCGTGGAAGGGATGGCGTTCGTGCGCGGCGACGGTGTCAGGATCGGCGACGATCCGGAGCGACACATCGTCGCGTACGTGACGAGAGACTTCTTCGACGTCGCCGGCACGCGACCCGCGATCGGACGCACCTTCGCGCCGGACGAAGAGACGGCCGGCGCGGCCGCTGTCGGCGTGATCTCGTGGGCGCTGTTCATGGAGAAGTTCGGCGGCGACCGCTCGGTCATCGGTCGGACCATGCATGTCGACGGCGAGCCGGTCACGATCATCGGCGTCATGCCACACGCGTTCGCCCTCCCGAACTTCGGCGGTGGCGGCGGCTGGCTGATGCCGGCGCTCTGGCAGCCGCTGGAGCCGCGACGCGGCGTGATGCCGCAGCTGGCGCTGCGCGGACTGCATGTCGACAGCCGCACCGTCGTGCGCCTCAGGCCTGGCGTCGACTCGGCCCGCGTCGCGGCGGCAATGCGTACGGTACAGCAGCGCCTCGCCGCCGAGTACCCCGTGGAACAGGCGCGCTGGAGCACCGTCGCGCTCGAGCCGGTGAGCCGGCAGGTGTATGGCACGCGCCGGCAGCAGCTGACGATGATCTTCGGTGCCGTTGCGCTCGTGCTGTTGCTCGCGTGCGTCAACATCTCCAATCTCTTTCTGGTGCGAACAAGCGTGCGATCGCGCGAGCTCGCCGTGCGGGCGGCACTCGGCGCCAGCCGTCTGCGCATCGCCAGGCAGCTGTTCGCCGAGTCGCTCTTCATCGCATTGGTGGCCGGCGCGCTCGGCGCCATGCTCGGCGCCATGATCGTCGGCGTGGCACGGGGTTCGGCCTCGCAGCTCATCCCGTTCACTGACGCGCTCACCGTTGGCGGGCGCGCCCTGTCGTTTGCGTTCGGCACGGCGCTCGTCGCGGCGTTGATCATGGGCGCCCTCCCCGCGATTCGCGCGAGCCTGGGCGCGCTGATGCTGCGGCTCAAGGCAGGCGGCGGCATGGCAGGCGGCGATCGCCAGGACCGGAGGCTGCGGTATGCGCTCGTCTCGATGCAGTTCGCACTCACCGTGACGCTGCTCATCGGCGCGGGGCTGCTGCTCCAGAGCTTCAGGCGCGTCGCGTCCGTGTCGCTCGGCTATGACGCGGAGGGGCTGATCACGTTCGCGATCCGTCCGCCGTCGCCACGGTACGATTCGCCCGAAGCGGCGGCGGCGATGTACCGGCGAGTTCTCGATGGAGTGCACGCAACACCGGGCGTCAGCGAAGCCGCGGCCGCGGGTGGCGCGCTGATTCCAGTGCCGGTCAGTCGGGCGAACGCGCCGGACGATTCACGGATTCGCGCGGCATATCATCCGGTGTCGGCGGAGTATCTGCGGGCGATGGGGATTCCGCTGGTGGCGGGACGCTGGTTCGCGGACGACGACATGCGCGTCGCGTCGGGATTCGTCGTCAACGAAGCGCTCGCGCGTCAGCTCGCGCCGGGAGGAGGCAGCGCGCTCGGCATGCGGATCACCGTGCCGCGTTCGTCGCAGGATCGCGAGGATTTCGGGGAGCCGATCACGCTTCCAGTCATCGGCGTCGTGGGGAACGTGCGACTGAACGGCCCGGAGAGCGAGCCGGATCCCGAGGTGCTGCTGCCGTACACGCTGGAAGTGTGGCCGTGGATGCGCTTTTCCGTGCGCGCCGCGGCACCGGAGCAGACGCTGCGCGCCATCGAGAGCGCCGTACGCGAGGTGGAGCCCGGCGTCGAGTTCCTGGGCACGCCGAGTGTGGCGCGGACGGGGATGGCCGCGGTGGACGCCGGACGCCGTTTCATCACCATGGTGCTCGCCGGCTTCGCGCTCGCGGCGCTGCTGCTCGCGTGCGTGGGTCTCTATGGGATCGTGGCGTACAGCGTGGAGCAGCGGCGGCGCGAGCTGGGCGTCCGCATCGCGCTCGGCGCGTCGAACGGGAAGCTCGTCGGCAGTGTGGTCGGGGATGCAATGGTCTCGCTGCTCGCCGGCCTCGCGTTCGGCGCACTCGGATCGTGGTACGCAGTTCGCGTCATCCGCGGCATGCTGTTCCAGACCACGTTCGCGGATCCGGGCACGCTCGTCGGCGTTCTGGTAGTTCTTACGGGGGTCACGGTACTCGCGAGCTACCGTCCAGCGCTGCGCGCGACTCACACGGACCCGATGCTGGCGATCAGATCGGACTAGGATCGACGAAGCCGGCAATGGCTCGACCGGGACAGCGACTGCCACGACAGGTCAGGGTGGCGGGGGCGCGACAGTGACCAGCGGCTGGTTGCAGACCGGCTCGCATGATGGGCCGTTCGGCTGCACGTCGCGTCGCGCGAGGGTCACGTTCGACGTCGCCGTCCGCTCGCCCATGGTCACGGTGATCGTCGCCGTCGGGGGCGTGAACCCCTCGAACTGAACAGAGGGACACTGACTGCCTGCGGGGCATTCGCGCACCTGGGTCTCGAGCCCCGGCGCCGAGGCCTCGATGCGCCATGGACCCGAAGGCGATCCCTGGATCATCACGATCAGGCCGCTCTCGCAGCCGATGAGCGTGCACGCACCCGACGGAAGCTCGCAGCCGACCGCCGACGCGGACAGTGCCAGACACGAAAGCCAGCCTGTAAGATTCATGTCAGTTCTCTCCGGGCGGCGTTGCCGAGTCATACTTCGGATGCTTCCCGCTTCTTCGCCATCCGCGCGAGCAGCACCGAACCCACGGCGGACGCCGCGCTCAGGAGCGTCACTCCACCGATGATGACGTAACGCGCGCGCCAGAACAGATGCTCGGTATTCGGCGTACCCAGTAGCCCGGTATTGAGCACCATCAGGAAGAGTCCCCCCGCAGCCCCCCAGACTGCGACGCGCGCCAGCGATAGCTCGTGCAGGCTGCGCCGTCGCTCCGTAATCGCCAACAGAACGGAAAACAGCAGGCCGCAGATAAAGCCGGGCAGCGCGCCGACGGCGACCCATGGCTCATCCATGGTCCCATCGGGATCCACGATCATACCCAGCAATGGACCGAAAGGCGCCCAGATCACCGCCCAGGTGAGCGCCATCAGCACTGCACCGCGAAGACGCGCAAGCCACTTTCGCATTCCACTTTACAATGCAAAGTGAATGCCGATCCGTCAAGGGTGGGTGTTGTCGTTGCGCAATACGATGGTGACGCCGCCTGCCATGGGCCAGTCAAATCTGTGACGCATGCCGACGCCGAAGATGCGAACCCCGATATCGAACACCGCCGGTCCCTTCCGGGTCTGTACCTCCGTCCGCGGCATCGACCGCTGACCGCGGCGCGACTACTTTAGCCGCGGCGTCAACAAACCCGACATGTTCGCACTCACACTTCGCTCGGCGCTCGCCGCCGTGATGCTCACGACGGCCTGCTCGCGCGCGGTCGTCACGCCAACTCCGGCACCGCGGAGTGATTCGCGCACCATCCAGGAACGGCTCGGCTATCCGGCCACGGCGAAGCTGCTCATCCTGCACGCCGACGATGTCGGGATGTCGCACTCGGTCAATCGCGCGTCGCTCGAGGCGCTCGAAAACGGCTGGATCACCTCCGCGAGCATTCTCGTGCCGGCCCCATGGTTTGCGGAAGTCGCGACGTGGGCGAGAGCACATCCGACCGCGGACCTCGGCATCCATCTCGCGCTCAACTCGGAGTGGACGACGCTGCGCTGGGGTCCCATCAGCGGACGCAGCGAGGTGCCGACGCTGCTCGCGCCCGACGGCTATCTGCCGCTCCTGACGGATGGCGTGGCGCAGACGGACTCGCGCGAGGTGGAGCGCGAGCTGCGAGCGCAGATCGATCTCGCGCGGCGTTCAGGCGTGAACATCACGCATCTCGACTCGCACATGGGCGCGCTCTTCGGTGCGGAATCGGTGTTCAACGTGTATCTCGGGCTCGGGCAGTCGTACGGGCTGCCGCTCCTGCTCGAACGCACCAGCGTACCGGGCGGGCCTCCGGCACCGGCGTGGGCCGAGCGATCGCGAAGCATCGCGCTCGTGGACCGTGTGCTGCAGATGGGTCCCGGCGTCCCGCGCGAGCAGTGGGTTCAGACCTACAAGAACATGCTCGCGCCACTCGGGCCTGGCGTCTACCAGCTCATCGTGCACCTTGGATACGACGACGCCGAGATGCGCGGCGCGACCTTCGATCATCCCGACTGGGGCGCGGCGTGGCGGCAGTGGGACTTCGATCTCGTGCGCAACCCGGAGTTTCACGAGTGGCTGAAGCAGCAGGGATTTCAGCTCGTCACGTGGCGCGAGCTCGCGAAAGCGCATGCCGCCGCGGCAACGATCCCGTGAACCTACCGGTAGATCAGAAGGTCGTCTTCGTCGGCATCACCGGGCTGCCCGAGGTGACCGACTCCCCCTGGCGGGCGGCGGAGATCGTGCAGGCACTGCGCCGTGTTCACGCCGAAAGCGTGGTGTACTGGCTGGCGGTTCACCGCGGCGACACATTCTTCGATCGCGCCGCGCCGGATGTGTGGGCGGCCGTGGATCACGTGCGACATCTGACAAAGTCGCTGCGGGCGATCGCCAGAGGGTTCGAGACGCCACGGCTGCTCCTGGCGCTGCGGTTCGGCGTCGCCTACCGGCGGTCACGGGATTACCTCGGGCTGCGCCGCTTGTACGAGGAGCGTGTGCGCCGGCCGATCCGCAACAACCCGTTCGCGCCGCGCGCGCTGGAGCCGCACGAGCGCACGCCGGAAGGACGGGAGCGCGTGATGCAGCAGCACGACGAGGCTGTCCAGCGACTGTGTCGCGCGCTCGAGAAGTATCCGGAATGGTCGCTCGACCGGCTGCGCGCTCGACATCCAGCGCTCGGCATGATCACGATGCGGGAGCTGGCGCTGTTCGCGCTGATGCACAACGTACATCACGTCCACGTCGCCGAGCGTCGTCGTCTGGAGACGCGATCCGTCCGATGACTGCGAGCCATGCGCAAGGTGCTTACGAGGTTGCGTCTGATTTATCTTAGCGTACCTTAGTCCCACCAAAAAGTGGCGATGGCGTCACCTTCCCCCATTGGCTCGACGTAGTTCTCACCGTTGTCCGCATGAACCGACATCTTCTCGCCGCTGCACTGCTGCTGGTTTTCAGCGCGTGCGGCGATTCCACCGCCCCGCCGCCGACGATCACGAGTGTCGCGTTCGACACTGACGCCGTCACGTTGCTCACCGATGACTCGGTTTCGACGCACGTCACCGTGACGAACTCGCTGGGCGAGACGGTGACGAATCCGGACGTGACCTTCAACACTTCGGCGGGCTACATCGCCTCCGTGGACGCCACCGGCAAGGTGCGCGCGGTCGCTCCAGGCGCCGCGACGATCACGGCGAGCGTCGGCAGCGTCACGGACCAGCTTCACGTCACCGTGAACTGGCCGCCCGTCGAGAGCGTCGATCTGCAGATCCCGAGCGCTGACCTCTTCGTCGACGACACCGTCCCAACCACGATTGCGGTGATCAACTCGAAGGCGAAGCCGGCAACCAATGCGGCGGTGACGTATTCGACGTCGGCGCCGACGGTTGCCACGGTCGATGCGATCGGCCGCGTCACAGGCGTCGGCAGCGGTACGGCGACCATTACCGCCACCGCCGAAGGGATCAGCGACGTGGTCGAGGTCACCGTGGCGTGGGCTCCCATCGTCAGCCTCGCGTTCAGTCGCGACACCGCCACGCTGCTGCTCGACGACTCCCTCGTCGCGCCCGTCGTGGTGTTGAACTCCCGGGGACGAGTCGCGCGCAACGCCGTCATCACGTATGCGTGGTCCACGGATGGCGTCGCGACGATCGATGCGGCCGGAAAGATCCGCACGGTGGCGATGGGCTCCGCGACGCTCACCGCCACCGCTGAAGGACTTCAGGACGATATCGGGCTGACCGTGGTGCCCCATTTCACGATGATGGCGCTCGGTGGCATCCACGCGTGCGGTGTCAGCGGCGTCGGTGGGCTGTGGTGCTGGGGTTCGGACGATGCCGGTCAGCTTGGCCAGCCGCGGCCGGTGACTTGTGTTGCCGCTGGGCAGTGCAGCATGGTCCCGCTGCGCGTTCCGGGCGACCAGCGGTTCGTCTCGGCGTCGCTCGGCGCCTGGCACAGCTGTGCGCTCACCGACGCCGGCGCGGCGTACTGCTGGGGAAGCAACGCCTTCGGTCAGCTCGGAAGCGGCTCGACCACCACCGGTCTGGTGAGGACGCCGACGGCCGTAGCCGGTGGTCTCACCTTCGCTTCGCTGCACGCCGGGCGGTGGCACATGTGCGGCATCACTACCGCGGGGGACACGTACTGCTGGGGCTACGACAACTGGGGACAGCTTGGGACGGGAGATCCACCGACCGAGCGCTGTAACGCGTTCGGCGGCCAGACGCTGGTGCCGTGCAGCCGGGTGCCGGTCAAGGTCGTCGGCGATCACGACTTCATCGAGATCGAAGGGCGGGAGAAATCGACGTGTGGCCGCACGGAAGCTGGCGCCATCTACTGCTGGGGCCTCGAGGTCGGCGGGACCGAATCGACTGAGTGCCAGAACGATCTTCCCAGCGACCGGTGCACGCGAACGCCGCTCATCCAGGCTGGGGGAGCCACATACGCCGGCCTGCTGTCGACCGGAGGCATGACCTGCGGCCGCACGGCGGCAGGTGCGCTCGACTGCTGGGGATCCGCCTTCTATGGGGAATTCGGTAACGGTGTCGAGCACACGAACACGGCGACACCCATAGCGGCGGCCGGCGGAGCTACCTTCGCCCAGACGGTGACCGGAAGCGTCCATCTGTGTTCGCGCGAAGCGGACAACTCCGTGAAATGCTGGGGAAATGGCAACTATGGCACGGGCAGTCAGGGACCGGACATTCCGTCGCGAGTCACCCCGACGGCGCTCGGTGGAGGAATCGCGTTCAGCCAGCTCTTTGGAAGCGCAGGCACGGGCACCACGTGCGGGCTCAGCGTCGCAGGCCGAGCGTACTGCTGGGGCGATGGCCGGTTCGGACAGCTGGGGAACAACGCCGCGGTGATCCACCTGGAACCAGTGCTCGTCAGGCTCGCGCATTAGAGAATTTTATCATCGCTTCAGCTCACGGTCTTCATGCAGCGTTCTCGTTTTTTACCCGGAGCAGTCGTTGTTGGCGGCATCCTCATCGCCACGTGCGGCGAGTCCACAAGCCCGAATGGCGCCAGGCAACTCGGGATCACGATCGAGCAGGTCTCAGTGACGGCAGGCGCAAACCTGTCGATCGAGGTAGCCATCGAGGACGCGAGCGGTGACCTCGTGACCGGATCCTCAGCCCCTGTCACGCTGACACTCGGGGCCAATCCCGGCAGCGCGACGCTCGAGGGCGACCTCACGGTCAACGCCGTCAACGGGCTCGCGACATTCAGCGATGTGCGTATCGCGAGAGCCGCACAAGGCTACACGCTCCTGGCGAGCTCGCCCGGCCTCACATCCGCCACGAGCGAGGCGTTCGAGATCGTGGCCGGCACCGCGGCCGGCATCGGCTTTCTCACGCCGCCATCGAACATCGGCGCCGGAGCACCGTTCTTCCCCGCAATTCAGGTTGCCGTGCAGGATCAGTATGGCAACGTCGTCACCACCGCGCAGGGTGGAATCGCGCTTGCCCTCGCCTCGAATCCGGCGGGAGGAACGCTTTCGGGCACGTTGACCGCCGCCCTGTCGTCCGGCATCGCGACCTTTCCAGGAGTGAGCATCGACAAGGCGGGACAGAACTACACGCTCTCGGCCACCTCGACGTTGGCCTCGTTTGTGGCGACCAGCAGTCCCTTTGCAGTCACCGCGGGCGCGGCGACGAAGCTCGCGTTCGAGCCGATCGGCAACAGCTACGAGTCGGCGGCCTTCATCGGCGCACCCGTGCGCGTCCGCATTCTGGACGCCGACGGCAATCACATAACGACGGCCGCCAATCCGGTCACGCTCACGATCGCAAATAATCCGGGCTCCGGAACGCTGACGTCGCTATCGACGCTCACGCGGGCCGCGATCAATGGAGCTGCGGACTTCAACGACGTCTCCATAGACAAGGTCGGCACCGGGTACACGCTGCTCGCCACGTCCCCGGGGCTCGAGAATGCCACGAGCGCGGCGTTCGCCATTACGCCCGGAGCTCCCGCGCAGATCTCTTGGGTCGATGATCTCGCGACCGAGATCGACGCAGGCATCCCGCTGCCCACGTTCAGGATCGCGATGCTGGATGCCGCGGGGAACGTCGTCGACGACCGCGTCGGCTACTCCGTGTCTCTTTCGCTGGCTTCTGGTCCCGCCGGGGGGAAGCTCGTGGCCTTCGGCGGCGACTTCAAGACAGTGCTGGAGGGGTTCGCAACCTTTACTGCCGTCAGGTTCGACCGCCCCGGTACGTACACGATCCGGGCAAACGGTGCAGCGATGCTCATCGTCAGTGACCCGATCACCGTGCGACCGCTGGCATTCTCCAAGGTGACCGTCGGCGGCGGCCCCGCATTCAGCTTTCCGATCACGCAGGCGCGTCACGCGTGCGGTCTGACGACCGCAGGCGCCCTGTTCTGCTGGGGCGGAAGCATCTGGGGGGCAATGGGCGTTGCGACATACGACGCGACCGCGAACGTGCTCCTTCCGGAGCTCGTCGCGACGAATCAGCTCTTCAAGGACGTGGAAGCCGGCAACATTCACACGTGTGGAGTCACACTGGCGGGAGCAGCGTATTGTTGGGGTTCGAACCTCAATGGACGACTCGGCGATGCGGACCCGCAGCAGGGCACGAAGGCCACGCCCGCGGCGGTGTCGGGCGATCTGCAGTTCGTGTCAGTCAGCGCGGGTGACACGCACACCTGCGGCGTGACTTCGTCCAGCCCCGGCGGGTCGAGCGGCCCGGCCTACTGCTGGGGGAGCAACTCGTCGGGCCAGCTCGGGGACGGCAGCTTCGACGAGCGGAACGTACCGACGCTCGTGAGCGGGGGACTGTCATTCATCGCCGTGAGCGCGTCGCATGGCGCGCACACCTGCGGCATCACGACCGACTTTCTGACCTACTGCTGGGGGCTGAATCTCGACGGACAGCTCGGCGACAACAGTACGTCGACGCGAAACGTTCCGACGCTGGTACAGGACGCGGCGACGCACCAGTTCCAGAATGTCTCCACCGGACGATTCCATACGTGCGCGGCGCGGACCGATAACGCCACGTACTGCTGGGGCGCCAACACCAACCAGCAGCTCGGTGACGGCAACACGGCGCAGACCGATCGCATCGCACCATCGCTTTCCACAACGGCGACGACCGCCGTCAGCGCGGGCTGGCTGCACACCTGCGGGATCGGCACCGGAGGCGGCGCGCTCTGCTGGGGCGCGAACGCAAGCGGTCAGCTTGGCGACGGCGGCACGACGGAGCGCAACGCGTCCGCGCCGGTGTCCGGCTCGCTCGGCATTACGCAGATCGCGGCTGCTGAAGATTTCTCGTGCGGCGTAACGTCCGATAACCGGCTGTACTGCTGGGGGAAGAACGATTTCGGTCAACTCGGCGACGGAACGACGACTCAACGACTCACGCCGGTGCGAGTGCTGCCGGAGCAGTAGCGTTCTTCGGCTTCCTAGGTGACGTCGGCAGCTTCGGGCGCTTCCCGCTTCTTCGCCATCCGCGCCAGCAGCAGGGACCCGGCAGCGGAGGCCGCGCTCAGGGCCGTCACTCCGGCAGTGATAATCCAGCGCGCTCGCCAGAAGAGATGCTCGGTGTTTGGGGTGCCGAGGAGCGAGCTGTTGAGCAACATCATGAGAAGGAATCCGCCGCCCGCGCCCCAGGCCGCGACGCGCGCCGACCACGATCCATGGCTCATCCAGGCGACCATCGGGGTCCAGGATCATCCCGGCCAACGGGCCGAATGGTCATCTTGCCGAACTCGCAATGGAAGAGGTCATTGCTCCCGATCGATCGTCGGAAGCCACAGCGTAAAAGTCGAGCCGCGTCCGACGCGGCTCTCGACGGTGATGTCCCCGCCGAGCAGCCGCGCGATGCGCCGGCTGATCGCGAGCCCGACGCCGGCACCCTGCTGCGCGTCCGGATCCAGTCTTGTGAATTCCTGAAAGATCATCTCCTGCTTTTCCGGCGGGATCCCGGGTCCGGTGTCCGTCACGCGGATCGCGATCCACGAGCCGGGGCGCGGCGCACCGTCGCCGCCGTGATCGGCGTTCACGGTGATGCCACCCGCGTTCGTGTACTTCACGGCGTTCGAGAGCAGGTTGCTCAGGATCTGCCGCCCGCGCGGGGGATCGATCTGCGTATCGAGCGGATCGGCCGTGCGGATCTCCAACGTGAGTCCCGCCGCGGTGGCCTGCGCGCGAAAATCCTCGGCCGATTCGCGCACCAGACCGGCCACATTGCACGGCACGCGCTCGAGCTCGATCTGCCCGGATTCCGCCCGGGCCAGCTCCATGAGATCGTGGATCAGGTGCAGTGATCGCTGGATCGACCGGCGGATCCGCTTCACGCTGTCCACTTGCTTCGCGGGCAGCTCGCCGTAGATGCCGTCCTCGAGCAGCTGCGCGTAGCCGTCGGCGGCGCCGAGCGGATTCTTCACGTCGTGGCTGAAGCCGCGCATCAGGCGTGTGCGGCTCTCGGTCACGCGCTCCAGCTCCTCACGCCGGCGCTCGGCCTCGGCGCGTGCTTCGCGCTCGCGCTCGAGGAGCCGCTCGCGAACCCGGTCGAGACGCTTGCGCTCGGAGATGTCCGTGAGCGTCCCGAACCATTCCGTGATCCTGCCGCTGTCGTCGCGCAGCGGCATCGCCTGGCCGAGAAACCAGCAATACTCGCCGTCGGCGCGGCGGAAGCGGTACTCTATGGAATAGGGCGCACCTGATCGCAGAGACTGCTGCCATCGGGCCACGGTGCGTTCGCGATCATCGGGATGGACGAACTCGAGCCACCCCTCACCCTTGGTGTCGTCGAGCGAGGCCCCGGTGAACTCGTGCCAGCGGCGGCTGAACCAGCCATGGTAGCCCACGGGATCGGTGGTCCAGATGTGCT
>JBOHTL010000518.1:0-3579 GCA_050733735.1 Gemmatimonadaceae bacterium | reverse complement strand
GGTATGTTGTCATCGGCGCTGGCCGACCTCGGCGTGGGCATCGGCGCGCCGGGGCTCACGGCGGTGGTGTGGGGCGTGCGAAGCTGGATCGCGTCGAGCATCCTCGGATCTGCGGCTGTCGTCGCAGTTCGTCGCGCGCTCCGGTCTCGAGGGTCCGACAGCGATGCAGGCGGCTCCGAGGTTTCACGCGTTGTCGTGGAGCCTCGTTTATGGCGTGCCATCAGGCGCGTTCGGAGCTGGTTCCTCGCATTGAACCCCGCGATTCCCGAGGCTTGGATCGCATCTGCACGGGAGCGTGTCCGAGCTCTAGCTGCGCGATGAGCTTCGATGCGTCGCCACCGTAGCGTCGCAACAGTTCGCAAGCGGGCCCACGCTCGTCCCGGAGAAGCTCGCGCGTTACATGCATCACGTTGACGAGCTCCTCGCGCCGTTCGGTGGCGGCGGCAATCGCGGCATCGATCGCTGCTTTGCCATCCGCACGCAGCGGTAGCCGAGTGCGCGCCAGCCGGTCCTCGGCCGGACGTAGCCGTTCGCTCATCTCGTCCCTGAATCGATCGACGTCCATCCCCGTCGCACGCGTGAACGTCCACGCGAGGGATGATTCGTCAATCCGAAGCAGACCATACAGCAGATTCTCGGCGTCGATCTCCGATCGTCCTACACGAGTTGCGTCATCGCTCGCGAGGTCGAGCGCCTTTTCGATGAAAGGATGGACGACTGGCGGGCGTGGGGGACGCGCGTTGACTCCCGCGACGATCGCGTCGACGTCGACTCCACACAGCTCGGCGATCCGGCGACGATCCGTATTATCGGGAGCACTTTCCAGGAATTCGCGGGCCATTTCACGAGCAGACTGCTCCGGGCGCCACCCCTTGAGGTCGAGGTCGGCGCCGCAGCGCACCAGGGACGCGACAACATTCGGCCAACCATTGCCGACGGCGAAGCAAATCATCGGAATTCCGTAGGTCATGCTGTTCAAGGGGAACCCTCGCGAGACCATGTACTCGAGGACGCCCGTGCGACCGTTCAGCATTGCGACCACGAACGCCTCCACAAGAATCTCTTCGTCGTCCGGGTCCGGATGCGCTGTGACGGGTCCCCTGGCGGCTGCGTGGAACGGAGGACGCAGGCGACGCGCTTCTTTCGTTGGCTTGCCATTCCTGTCCAGTGAACGGCGCACGCCATCAACGTCGCCCAGCCCCGCAGAGATCCAGAGCGCTCTCCGAGGCCTGGCGCGAGCCGCGAGGACGTCGACTGCCTCGCCGTCCCAGTAGTTCACGAGCGCATACTCGAGCACCGCAATTCCGTTCGGGTCGACCCAGTTCGGATCCGCGCCGCGATCGAGAAGCCAGCGAACGTTCTCGGGCGACTTCTCGATATGACCGGACAGCTGCTCGTTGAGCGCGCGTTGCAGATCCAGTCCTTGCGTCACGAGCCAGTCCATGATCGGGCGCATGGTTTCAATACCGCGACTCTTCTCGAATGCCAGTGCGGTGTTTAGCAGCGTGGGCAGCCGTCCGCCACGGTCGTCGATATGCAGCAACTCGGGATGGGTCGCGACCACCCGCTTCAGTGATTCGAGATCACCGGCTTCCATTGCATTGCGCGCATGCAGCCACGCCGTGTTCTTCCAGTCCATGAAACCTTGTCGGTGCGCGGACTCGCGACTCGCTTCGAGCAGCACCTGCTAGCTGGGGCATCCCCACTGGCGCGCGATGGCAAGTCGCGCGTCGTCCTCCGTGACCGGTGACGCGAAGATCTCGTCGAGATGCCAGCCGTAGAACCGCGGTACGTACGCGGCGAGCGCGCGCCCGATCCAAACCCGCTGGTCGCGATGCTCGGCCAGGAAGCCGCGAACGTGTCCATCCCAGCGCTGCGGCAGGGACAGACGATCTGCCTTGCTCAGCTGAGCCGCCTGGAAGTAGTGCACGAGGCGCGGCCAGCTGGCGAAGCCGTACTCCCGCGAGATCACCAGCTGCGCGTCGGCGAGCTTGATGCGCGTCGGCCGGGCCGGATCGAGCGTTGGATGTCTTTCGCGCGCGCGGGCGAGGGCGGCGGACTCGCCGGCCCGAAGGCGGCGGAGGAGCGCTTTCGCTTCCTTGCGCTCGAACTCGAGGCTCGGCCTCGGCGGGAGCGGACGCAATGCGGACATGCTGCCTCCTTTCGTGACGGCCCGCGTCCGCGTGGTGGGCCCGAAAAGAGGTTGAACTGTCGAGCAGCGCTGCGACTACATCGGATGGGACCATCCCTTCCCGCGGACCGGATGCGCTCCGACGGCGCAGCCGAAGCCTCATGCGGCCTGTCAGGATTGTCAAGCCAACTGATGCATCGTAGACATGCGCCTCCAGCGACTACATACTTTTCCCGTGGGACTGCCCTTCTCGATCAAGAGCTTCAGCGCTTATAAGAGCGCCGTCGCGGCTGCGCTTTCACCGCTGATCGGCCCCGAGGCGCGCGGTCTCGAGCTGCGGCTGCAGGTCAGTGGCCGGCATATCGACATCGTCGTTTTCGTTGTCACGGATGATGAGACCTGCGATGCGCAATCGCTCAGAACGGTCGCCGCTGGAATTCCGGACCGATTCGAAGAGTTTGCCGGGTTCTCGACGAGCGTGGTCGTCGAGCGCGCGGAGTCAGTCGGCCCACTCGTCTATCGTGGGTGTCCTGTCTGGGCGCGCGCGGGCACCCAGTGGCAACTGGCTCCGGATCTGAAGTCGCGCATCGAAGCAGCGCGCGTCGAGCGCGTCGAGCGCGTCGAGCGCGTCGACTCGCGACCGGGGGAACGAGTATGACCGCGACTGCAGCGCTCATCGCCCTGCTCATGCTTGTGCCCTGCTATGGATCGGCTCAGGCCTCTTCCGACATCGCAGCCATCGAGCTTGCCGCTGCGAGGCATCTCCTCGGCCGACATCCGTCGTGGGCTATTCACCTCGACTCGATGTTCGTGCAGGCGGGTACGGCTCCCGGCGTCCGGACAATGGAACGTCGACCGGTTGATCGCACGCTCGCTCTCGCCGACTCGCTCGGTGCGTTCGTCAGGGCCGAGCTCACGGAGCGGCCGATTCTCCTCCAGTTATCCGATCCACTGGTGCGCGATAGTTCGGCCAGGGTATCGGTCACCGTCGGTTACCTGCGAGCGAACGGCGGCAGGAGACGCGGCTTCTACGAGACTGTCGACGTGATTTTCGAGCGGGACGGTAAAGGATGGAAAGTCGTTGGCGAAGCACAGCTCGGCATCACATGAAGACGCCGGGACCGGAAGCGGTGCGAGTGATTGTCTTCTTCGCTGGGTCCGTCATCGCGGGCTGCAGGGCTCAAGAGCCGTTCGTCTGCACCGACATTTTGGTTCCGGGCATCGTCGTGGATGTGCGCGACTCGATCAGCGACGCTTACGTGGGGCCGCAGGCTCGCATCGCAGCCACATCCGGCGGGTACCTGAACGTCGTCGTCACCCAGGATGATGACGGGCCGTACGCCCTCGCACACGAGCGGCCAGGTACCTACACCGTGACCGTCGACAAGACTGGCTATACGCAGTGGAGGCGCGCGGGCGTACACGTCACGGCTGACGAATGCCACGTG
>JBOHTL010000517.1:0-3653 GCA_050733735.1 Gemmatimonadaceae bacterium | reverse complement strand
CAAGCTGGAGTCCCGCCCGACTGGAGAACCCTGGACCTACCGATTCTTCGCCGACGTCGACCACGCCGGCGGCGACCCCCGTCTCGAAGCCGCCGTGTCGCAGATGCGAACGGCTACGCAGCACTGCCGCATCCTCGGCACCTACCGCAGAGCCCTCCCATGATCATCGTCACGAAGAAATCGATCACCGATTCCGAGCTCGATCACATCCGCGAACGCGTCGAGCAGCTCGGACTGCGCACGCACATCTCGCGCGGCGCACAACGCACCATCATCGGGTGCATCGGCGACGAGGCGTTGTTGAGCGACGCCGGGCTGTTGTCGCTCCCCGGCGTGGAGTCCGTCACGCCGGTGTTGAAGCCGTACAAGCTCGCGTCGCGCGAGTTCGCCGCGTCGTCCACCATCGTGCGCGTCGGCGACGCCCCCGACACGTGGATCGGCGGCGACACGCTGGCCGTGATCGCGGGACCGTGTTCGGTGGAAGGGATGGAGATGCTGCGGGAGACCGCGCACTCCGTTCGGGAAGCCGGCGCCCGATTGCTGCGGGGCGGGGCGTTCAAGCCGCGCACGTCGCCGTACGCCTTTCAGGGAATGGGCGTCGCCGCGCTCGAGATGCTCGCTGAAGTGCGCGCCGAGACGGGGCTCCCCGTCGTCACCGAAGTGATGGACCCGCGCCAGGTCGAAACGGTCGCGGCCTACGCCGACGTGCTCCAGATCGGCGCGCGGAACATGCAGAACTTCTCCCTGCTCTCCGAAGTCGGGAAAGTGCAGCGGCCGGTGCTGCTCAAGCGCGGCCTGTCGGCGCGGGTCAGTGAGCTGCTCATGGCCGCCGAGTACGTCATGGCGCAGGGGAACCGCGACGTGATCCTGTGCGAGCGCGGGATCCGAACATACGAGACGGCTACCCGGAACACGCTGGACGTCGCGGCGATTCCGGTGCTGAAGGCGGAGACGCATCTCCCCGTGATCGTCGACCCGAGTCACGCCGGTGGACGCGCCGAGCTGGTTGCGCCGCTCGCCTTCGCTGCGGTCGCAGCCGGCGCCGATGGCCTGATCGTCGAAGTGCACCCGTCGCCAGAGCAGGCGCTGTCCGACGGAGATCAGTCTCTCAGGCTCGATACCTTCGGTGACATGATGCGTTCGCTGCGCGCCTTCGCGCAGGCGGCGGGGCGGGACATGCCCGTCGAGAGTGACGCGGTCGCGACGGTCCCGGCATGAAGACCACCGCGGAGCTCGGGCGGCTGCGCGAAGACATCGAGCGGGTGGATCACGAGATCGTCCGCCTGATCGCCGACCGCGTGCGGCTCGCTCGAGAGGTTGGCGCAGCCAAGCAGGCGGCAGGGATCGCCACGCTCGATCACTCCCGTGAGGCAACGGTGGTGCGCCGCGCCGTCGAGCGCGCGCGGGAAGTCGGCCTGTCGGAGGACGACGAGGTACGACAGATCTTCTGGCAGCTGATCGGTCTCTGCCGGCGCGCGCAGACCGACGGCGGCGGGGGGGGCCGCTAGCTCAGATAGTCATCGATGGCGGCCGCGGTGTCGCGGCCCTCGCGGATGGCCCACACGATGAGCGACGCTCCGCGGCGTACGTCGCCAGCGGCGAACACGCCCGGGACGTCCGTGTGATGCGCGCCATCAGTGAGCACGGTGCCTGCCTCGCTCGTCGCGACACCCATGCCGGCGACGACGCCATCCGGTGTGGCACCCGTAAAACCCATCGCGAGGAGTACAAGATCCGCGTCGATGTGAAATTCGGATCCGTCGATCGGCCGATACTTCGTGGGGCCGTTCGCGATCTCCGGCGCGACGCGGGCTCCATGAAGATGCCGCACGCGTCCTCGCGTTCCGCTGAACGCCGTCGTCGAGACGCTCCAATCCCGGTCGCAGCCTTCCTCGTGCGCGTGCGAGCTGCGCAGCTGCATGGGCCACGTGGGCCACGGTGTCGATGCGGCGCGCTCCAGCGGCGGTTGTGGGAGCAGCTCGAATTGCTTCACGCTGCGAGCGCCCTGACGGATGCATGTGCCGGCGCAGTCGGAGCCGGTGTCGCCGCCGCCGATGATGACCACGCGTTTGTCTCGAGCGTGAATCTCCTGGTCCAGCGGCACGGGCAGGCCTGCGTCGCGACGGTTCTGCTGGATCAGGAACTCCATCGCCTGATGGATTCCGGAAAGCTCCCGTCCCGGCACCCGCAGGTCGCGCGCGGCGTCGGCGCCGGTCGCGAGCAGAACCGCATGGAAATCCCGCCGGAGCTCGGCCACGGTGAGCGATACACCCACGCGCGCGTTCGTGTGGAACCGTACGCCCTCCGCCTCGAGCAGTGCGAGACGGCGGTCGAGCACGACCTTGTCGAGCTTGAACGACGGAATGCCGTATCGCAGCAGTCCGCCAATGCCACCAGACTTTTCGAAGACGTCCACGGCATGGCCGCTTCGCCGCAATTGTTGAGCTGCGGCAAGGCCAGCGGGCCCGGATCCCACGATGGCGACTTGTTTCCCCGTATCCGGCGCGCATTGAGCCGGCGTGATCCAGCCTTCGTCGAAACCGCGATCCGCGATGGCCTGCTCGATCGTGCGGATCGCGACGGGCGCGTCGATCAAGCCGAGTACGCACGCCGATTCGCACGGCGCGGGGCAGAGACGTCCCGTGAGCTCGGGAAAATTGTTGGTCGCGTGCAGCGCATCGAGTGCGTCGCGCCACCGATCGCGCTCGACGAGAGCATTCCATTCCGGAATGACATTCCTGACGGGGCAGCCGCTATCGCTGTGACAGAACGGAACGCCGCAGTCCATGCAGCGCGCGCCCTGCTCGCGGAGCTGCGCGTCTGAAAGGGGCGCGTAGAACTCGTGCCAATGGCGTACCCGTGATTCCACCGGTTGGCGCTGGGGCGCCGCGCGTCGCAGCGTGACGAACGCGCGCGGATCAGGCACGCGCGCCGCCGACGTCGCCAGCTTTGTCGACCGACGCGGGCGCGTTGGTCGCCGTGAGTGCAGCCAGATACTCGGTCGGTATGACGCGGACAAAATGCCGAAGACTGTCGTCCCATCGCGCGATGACGTGTCGCGCCCGCGCGCTGCCGGTGTGTCGGGCGTGGCGCTCGACGAGCTGTCTGAGCGTCGCTGCGTCGCTCATCTCCGCGACGGGTGACAGATGCACCAGCGCCCGGTTGCATCGCGTCGCGAGGTCGCCGGCCAGGTCCAGCACGTACGCGACGCCGCCGCTCATCCCCGCCGCGAAGTTGCGCCCAGTCCGTCCCAGCACGACCACGACCCCGCCGGTCATGTACTCGCAGCCGTGATCGCCTACACCTTCCACGACGGCGATGGCGCCGCTGTTTCGCACCGCGAATCGTTCGCCCGCGACTCCCCGGAAAAACGCCTCGCCGGACGTGGCTCCGTAGAGCGCGGTGTTCCCGACGATGACCGTGTCATCGGGGATGAACGTCGCGCCGCGCGGCGGGCGGATGACGAGGCGGCCGCCCGAGAGACCTTTGCCGACATAATCGTTGGCTTCGCCGTGCAGCTCGAGTGTCACGCCACGCGCGAGGAACGCACCGAAGCTCTGCCCCGCGGATCCCGTGAAGTCGAAGACGATCGTGTCGTCGGGGAGTCCGTCGTGTCCGTGCCGGCGCGCGACTTCGCCCGACAGCATCGCGCC
>JBOHTL010000516.1:0-2097 GCA_050733735.1 Gemmatimonadaceae bacterium | reverse complement strand
AGCAATCGGCACTTCACGTTCGACCCGATGCCCACGCTTTTCCAACTCAATCACTAAAGCGCCCACACACACATTCTCCAAGAAGCCGTAACCGAGCGTATTGTAGGAGTCGTAGAAAGCGCCGAGTACGGAGCGGGTGAGTTCTTCCGCTATCAGGTTCATGTGCGTATCCGTGCAGCTACAGTGTGATCCGTCTCATCCGTGCGAGACAGCCGCTCGCTGGGCCTTTCCGCAGGGTAAGTCGAGAACTTCAACGGTCCGCATCATTCCACTGTACGTGGAATCCAAAGCGCCTTGACAGATCAACTTTTGTTGATATAATCAGGACCATGGCTACCGCAACCACGCCGAGATCGACCGATCTGTCCCGCGCCGTGGAGCTCTTCCACGCGCTCTCGGATGAGACGCGGCTGTCGATCGTGCGCCGGCTTCAGAGCGGCGAGCGGTGCGTGTGCGACCTGACGGATCTGCTCTCCGCGGCGCAGTCGCGACTGTCCTTCCATTTGAAGGTTCTCAAGGACGCCGGGCTCGTCTCCGATCGCCGCGACGGGCGCTGGGTGCATTACTCGCTGAACCGCGAAGCCTTTGCCGAGATCCAGGATCTCATCGGCGATCTCAGGCCGTCCGCGCGTCGGCTGGTCGTGAAGGAAGATGGCTGCTGTTGATCCCACTTTTTTTTCTTCAACATATCAACTTTTCTTGATGGAGTGACCATGAGCACCGCATCGCAGGTTCCGAGCAGCATCGAAGAGATTCGTGAGAAGGTGGCTGCGCGGTACGGCGCCATCGCCGAAAAGGCTGCAAGCGGAGAGGCATCCACTTCGTGTTGTGGCGGCAGCTCCGGATCGAGCGGGTGTTGTGGCACATCTAACGAGACGTGGGATCCGATCACCGCTGACTTGTACGACGCCGGTCAGACCGCGGGCATCCCCGCCGAAGCGCTGCTGGCATCGCTCGGCTGTGGCAATCCAACCGCGCTCGCCGACCTGCATGAAGGTGAGACCGTCCTCGACCTCGGCTCCGGCGGCGGCATCGACGTCCTTCTGTCCGCGAAGCGCGTCGGGCCGACGGGCAAGGCGTACGGTCTCGACATGACCGACGAGATGCTCGCTCTGGCGCTCGAGAACAAGACGAAGGCGGGGGCGACCAACGTCGAATTCCTCAAGGGGAACATCGAGGCGATCCCCCTGCCGTCGAACAGCGTCGATGTGATCATCTCGAACTGCGTGATCAATCTTTCCGGCGACAAGCGGCAGGTGCTGAAGGAAGCGTTCCGAGTGCTGAAGCCTGGTGGCCGATTCGCGGTGAGCGACATCGTGTCGCGCGGCGAACTGCCGCGGGAGGTGCGCGAGAGCATGGAGATGTGGAGCGGATGCGTCGGCGGAGCGCTCGACGAGAACGAGTTTCTTGCGTTGCTCAGAGACGCGGGCTTCCAGAACCCCAGCATCGAGCCGACGCGTATTTACACGGCCGACGATGGCGTCGCCCTGCTGGATGGCACCGGTCTCGATGCGGAGCTGGGCCGCTCCCTGGAGGGTAAATTCATGAGCGGCTTCATCCGGGCGACGAAGCCCGGCACACCGCAGCGCAAACCGTTGGCCGCAGCCAAGTCGACGCGCAGCTGCGGTTGCGCCGACGACTGTTGCAGCTGAGAGGAGTCCGATGTCCAGTAGTGTTCTCGAACATGGCGCCGCGCGCATCCGCCCAGCGGCGGCGTCGGATCTCCCGGCGGTCGAACGCCTGCTGACGGCCAGCGCGCTGCCGCTCGATGGGGTGCGCGAGGCGTTGTCCGATTTCGTCGTGGCCGAATCCGACGGTGAGCTGGTGGGCGTCGCCGGCCTCGAGGTTTGCTGCGACGACGCGCTGTTGCGATCGGTGGCGGTCAAGCCCGAATGGCGGAGCCGCGGCGTGGGCCGCCAGCTCGTGACGCGCGCCATCGCGAACGCCGAGTCGCGGGGCCTGCGTGCGCTCTACCTGCTCACGACGACCGCCGAGCATTACTTCCCGGGCTTCGGGTTCCGCAAGATCACGCGCGATGAGGTACCGCAGTCGGTGCGCGAGACGAAAGAGTTTACGAGTGCCTGTCCGTCGACAGCG
>JBOHTL010000515.1:0-10737 GCA_050733735.1 Gemmatimonadaceae bacterium | reverse complement strand
GCGACGTGCACCGGTCGCTCTTCGTTGCCGTATCGATAGAAGTGACGGCCTCCGCGTTCGACGATCTCCTCGATGTACTCGTCGATGTTGTCCACGCTGCTGGACGTGTGCATCCAGCCGGCCTTGTCATTGAATCCCTGATAGATGAAGAACTGCCCCCAGGTCATCGCGCCGTACGCGTTCAGTCCTTCCTCGCTCACCATCTGTGCTTCCGCCCGGAAGAAAAACGAGGTATGCGGGTTGATCAGCAGCAACGCCCGGCGGTTGACGGTATTCTGGGGAGCGATGGCAATGCCATTGGAGCCGCGGGGCTCATCGTCGGCAGGCGAGGAGTCGATGAGGCGAGGAGTCGAGAAGTCTGCATTCGCCTGTTCGCCGTCCCGCCTGATCGTCTCCGATCGATCGTAAAACGCCCGCAGTCGAGGCACTGAGACGCGCTCGATGTCGCCGCCGATGCTGCCTTCGCTGAACGTCAACGCCATCCACGGCTCGAAGCGCGTGATGACCTTTGGTTTCACCTGCGGGTTCTTGTACAGATAGAAGTTCAATCCATCCGCATAGGCATCCATCAACGCTCTGAGCCACTCCGGGCTGCGCGCATACATCGCCTTCATGCTGTCGGGATCGATGAACAGCTTCATGCGCAGGTCGCGGAAGATTGCGCTTTCGCCTTCGTGCTCCGCCGCGCGACCCATCGACGTGATGTAATTCGTCTCGACGCGATTGAAGTCGTCTTCCGCCTGGGCATACATGACACCGAACACGGCATCGGCGTCGGTGCGACCATAGACGTGCGGAATTCCCCAATCGTCGCGGATGATGGTGACGTTCCCCGCGCGGCGCTCCCATCTGGCGATGTCCGCCGCCGACTGACCAGACAGGGGAGCAGCGATTGCGAGCGACACGATGGCAAGACGAATCAGCTTCATTGGCGATTGAATGTGAGAGAAAGCGGAGGGTACGAGATCACTCCGACCGACCCACCCGCTCCGCGACCATGCGGCGGAACGTGCCGTCCTCCAGGTACTTGCGCAGGTGTTGGCCGGGACAGGACGTCTCGGCGTAGTTGTAGTGCCCGCCGATGCGGTCGAGGGGCAAGTCGAAACGATCGATCGCCCAGGCCATCAGGTCCGCGATCGCCTGGATCTGCGCCGGAGTGGATTCCTGGCGTCCGTAGTTGCCGATCACGCTGATGAGGAAGTGGCCGGACGGGTCGTACGTCGTATTGGTCTCACCCATGTACCGCCAGTCGCGTCCCTCGTACACGCGACCCTGGAGATCGATGAGAAAGTGGTACGGCACGTCCCACCAGTTCCGCGCGTTCGCGCCCCACGATTGCAGTCCGCGCAGCTTCGCTGCGGGATCCTCATCCGGCCGCAGCGGTTCGGCGCTGCCCGTATGGTGAAGCGTGACGTGCGTGATCCGATGCGGTATGCGCAAACGCAACGCCGCGCCTCCGGCGCTGTCGGAGGCGATGACTTCCCGAGGGAGCGACGCGATCGTACCGATCTCGATCGCCGTCAGTCCAGCGCCGAGCTCGCCGGGTCCGTAGATCGCGACAACGGCGACGTGATGATCCTGCCAGTTGAAGGCACTGCCTTCACGAACCTCGCGCTCCTCGGTCAGTCCGCCGCGCGCCATTCGAAGCGACACGTAATCCACCGGGGCGCTCGACGACGAATCCACACGCGTGCGAACCACCCGCATGGTGACATCACGAAAACGCAGTGAATCGCCCGGACGGAGATTGCGACGCGTCGCGTCCGCGGCGTAGCCGAGCGGTGGCGTCGCGTCCCACGCGTCGTGCGGGGTGACCTCGGACGGCGTGTCCCGGCCGGACGAGCGCAGGGAGGCGCACGAGAGCGACGCCAGTGCCAGCGCGATGGGGACGAGTCTCACAGTTGCCTCAATTCTGTCGCCGCGTGCAGGACACCATCGATCTCACGCGACAGCGCGCGTGCCTCCTGCGTCGCGGTGGACACATCCGACAATGCCGATTCGATGCCCGTCGACCGCAGCTTGATGAGATCGAGCCGCAGGTTGCCGAGCGCGAGACCAGCGGTGTCGAGCTGGCGCGCGAGCGTGTCGCGCCGGCGCACGAGATCCTCCATCGTCGCATGCTGACGCCGCAGCATCGCGAGGCGACGTTCCCCTTCCGGCGTCGCGACGTCGCGCTCGACGACGGCGATGCGCGCCTCGATCGCTTCGAGCGCGCGATGGTCGATGCTTTGCTCGAGGGAATGCAGCGTCGCGGCCAGGTGGGCGACGCGGTCAACGAGCGCCTTCACTGTGGGCTCGACGTCCGGAATCAGGGCGCGGTCCGGCGTGGGCAGCTTGCCGACGATGTCCATTATTGCCGCGCGGTCTTCCGCCGCGCGCCGTATCACCGCGCCGTGCGGGCTTTCCAGCACCTCCTTCGACGCGAGCTTCGAGAGCTGCTGGTTCGTTGGCGGCGGTGGCGGCTTCGGAATCACCCACCTCAGGAGCGGCATCAGGAACACGCGACGGAGCCGCAAACCATGCGCGCGCAGCGACTTTCCGCGCTGCCACAGCTTGCGCGTCATGAAGATCGGAAGGAGCGGATACAGCGCGGCGGGCGGAAAGTCGCCGATGGCAGCCAATGCAGCCATGCCGGGGAACCAGGCGGCGAGCGTGAAGAATCCGTACCAGCGCGCGATCCTGACGCGCTCGCGCAGGTTCAGCCGTCCAAACCAGAGCGTGAGATCCTTGCGCTGCTCCTCCGTGAGCGCCGCGAAATGCGGCTGCTCCATGACGATCTCGCGCGTCCCCTTGCGTGACACGACCGCGCTCCCGGCGCCCGCTCCGGTTCCGCCGCGCTTCGCAGGTGCGCTGCGCGACTCCGCGCGTCCACTCTCGCGCGGCGACGTGCCGCGGTCACGGAGCCGGCTCTCCGGCAGGGGAGATGTGTACCGCACCGGCTCTCGTCGCTCGGCACGCCACGCCGGAGCGACATCACCGGACATCAGCGCCTCGCGCAGGGCCGAGGCGGAGGGCCAGCGATCCTCGGGTGACTTCATCAGCGCGCGCTCGATGGCGTCGCGCAGCACTCTGGGGGCGTCGGGGCACAGCTCCACGATCGGACGAGGACGCTCGGTCACGTGCTTGAGCAGCAACGCGAGCGAATTGCCGCCCGTGAAGGGCACGCGTCCCGTCAGCATCTGATACGCGACGACTCCGAGGGAGTAGATGTCGCTGCGACCGTCGATCTCCCGATCACCTTCCGCCTGCTCCGGCGACATGTACGTCGGTGTGCCGACGGCGATGCCCGTCGCGGTGAGCCGGGTGCCGGCCTCCATGGCGCGCGCGATGCCGAAGTCGGTGACGAGGACGCGCCCCGTGTTGGCGTCGATCAGGATGTTGTCAGGCTTGATGTCCCGGTGGATCACGCCGCGCTCGTGCGCGTAGGCGAGCGCGTCGGCGATCTCGCAGATGATGCGGCGCGCTTCGTCCGGCGGCTGTCGCGGCTCGCGAGCCAACAGCGCCGCGAGACTGCCACCAGAGACGAACGCCATCACGAAGTAGGCGAGTCCGTCACGTTCGCCGACGTCGTAGATGGGCACGATGTGCGAGTGCGAGAGCTGCGCGCCCGTCTGCGCCTCGCGCGTGAAGCGCATGCGGACCGCGGGGTCATATGCGAGCTCCGGCGGCAGCACCTTGAGCGCGATTTGACGGTTCAGACGAATGTCGCGCGCGCGATACACGACGGACATGCCGCCGCGCCCGATTTCCGACTCCAGCGCGTACTGATGTCCAACCGCGGCCACGACGCGCTGCTCGAGTGATTCGCTCACCAGCCCTCGCAATCTGTGGGCATGCCCAATTATAGTGGCGTGATGTGGAGCGAACGCACAACTGTGAAGGCGAGGTGTATCTTCGGCGCGCATTTCATCGTGTGTTCGCTGAGCGCGGCGCTGGTGCCGGCGCTCGGTGCGCAGGACACGGCGCGCGTGGCGGCACCGGCACCGGCGCGCGATCTCCGCGTCTTTCTCGACTGCAGCCGCGACTGCGACGACGACTACCTGCAAACGGAGACGCCCTGGGTGGCGTTCGTCCGCGACCGCACGGACGCGGATGTGCATCTCCTCATCACGACGCTGGACACGGGCGCGGGGGGCGAAGAATACACCATCAACTTCGTCGGCCTGGGCGCGTTTGGGGGACGCAACGACACGCTCCGCTTCGTGAGCCACAGCTCCAACACGTTCGACGAACAGCGTCGCGGCCTGACGCGCACCATCCAGCTGGGACTCGGTCCGTTCGTGGCGCGGACGCCGGTCGGCACGCGGCTGCGCATGACCCTCGATGCATCGGACGGGACGACGCCACGCATCACGCCCGCGAATGATCCCTGGCGCGCGTGGGTGTTCGAGCTCGACGGATTCGGCTCGATGTCGAAGGAGCAGCGCCAGTCCTCGATGGAGTGGGGTGGTTCGTTCGAGGCGCGTCGCATCACCTCGGCATGGAAATTCGGGGCGTTCACGGATGCGTTCTTCGACGAATCGCGGTTCGTCGTCGAGGAGGATGACGGCACCTCGCGCACCATCAAGACGCTGCGCGAGAATTACTCCGCGGGCGGCGTCCTCGTGAAGAGCCTCGGCGGGCATTGGGGCGCCGGCGTTCAGCTCCGCGTCGGCGCGTCGACGTTCGAGAACACCAAGTTCGCGATCCGCGCGGCACCGGCGATCGAGTACAGTTTCTTCCCGTACGACCAGTTCACGCGCCGGCAGCTGACCCTGCAATACTCCGCGGGTGTGTCGTCATTTCGATACCGCGAGCTTACCATTTTCGGCCGGATGGATGAGACGCGTCCCACGCATGCGCTCCTGCTCGGTTACGACGTCAACCAACCCTGGGGGGACGCGGAGCTGACCGTCGAGACGTCGCGCTACATGGACAACAGCTCGCAATGGCGGCTGCACGCGGACGGCGAGATGGAAGTGCGGATCGTGCGCGGTCTTTCGTTCGAGATCGGGGGCGGCGCGTCACTGATCCGCGACCAGCTCGCGATCCCGGCACGTGGCGCGACTCCTGAGGAAATCCTCCTCGAGCTCCGTGCTCTGCAGACCGATTATCGCTACGACGCGCGCGTCGGCCTGAGCTACTCCTTCGGGTCGATCTTCAGCTCCGTCGTCAATCCGAGGTTCGGCACCGGTCCTGGAGAGATTCTGCGATAGGCCGGGCGGGGACAGCGGTCACACTGGTCAAGTCCGATCACACGGCAAGAGCAGGATACTGCCTGCAAGAGGGGAACTCGTGTCGCACGCCTTTTCGCCCGGTCGTCACACGAACGCCCAATGAACCATCCCTGAAACCATCCGTGTGACCACGGCCCTCCTTACAAGGTTGTGATCCGTGCGCCAGTATTGATCCGTGTACCGCCGACGGTGGCGGATCGCCATAGGAATTCGTAATGGAGGAACGCATGCGCATGATTCATCGCGCCACCCTGCCGCTGCTCGCGCTCGGCGTGATGGCCGCGCCGGTTGGCGCGCAAGCCCGGCCCTCGCAACAGGCGCGCGCCGACGCGCCGGTGAAGGCGACCAAGGTCACGACGGTCGAAGGGATCACCGAATACACGCTCCCCAACGGGCTGCGGGTGCTGCTCTTTCCGGATCCGTCGAAGCCCACGCTCACCGTCAACATCACCTATCTCGTAGGATCGCGGCACGAAGGGTATGGTGAGGCCGGGATGGCGCATCTGCTCGAGCATCTCGCCTTCAAAGGTTCGAAGAATCATCCGAACATCACGAAGGAGCTGACGGACCGCGGATCGCGTCCTAACGGCAGCACGTGGTACGACCGCACCAATTACTTCGAGACGGTTCCGGCCACGGACGCGAACCTCGATTGGGCGCTGGATCTCGAGTCCGACCGCATGATCAACAGCTTCATCGCCAAAAAGGATCTCGAGTCGGAGTTCTCCGTCGTTCGGAACGAGTTCGAGGCGGGAGAGAACAGTCCCGTGCGCGTGACGCTCGAACGCGTGATGGAAGCGTCGTTCCGCTGGCATGGCTATGGCCGCTCGACGATCGGCAACAAGGCCGACATCGAGAACGTGCCGATCGACCGGCTCCAGGCGTTCTATCGCAAGTACTATCAACCGGACAATGCCGTGCTCGTGGTCGCCGGCAAGTTCGATCCGGCCAAGGCGCTCTCGATGGTCGAGGCCAGGTTCGGAAGCATCCCTCGCCCCACCCGCACCGCCAATCAGGGCAACCTGATTCACGCCACGTATACGACGGAGCCGGTGCAGGACGGTGAGCGCTTCGTCACGGTACGCCGGGTCGGCGACGCGCAGCTGATCATGATGGGACACCATGTCCCCGCGAGCGCGTATACCGAGGCCGCCGCCATCGACGTACTCTCGCACGTGCTGACCAACAACCCGTCGGGACGCCTGTACAAGGCGCTCGTCGACACGAAGTTGGGTGCGTCGGTCAGCGGCTGGTCGCAGCGTTTCAAGGAGCCGAGTCTCCTGATGACGTGGGCGACGCTGCGCCAGGAGCAGTCCGTCGACTCCGCCCGCTCCGCCATGGAGGCTACCCTCGAGGCACTGCGCTCGTCGCCGATCACCGAAGAAGAGGTCGATCGGGCGAAGACGGCGCTGCTCAAGAACATCGAGCTCACGCTCAACAACTCCGAGTACGTCGGATACGAGCTGACCGAGTGGGCGGCGATGGGCGACTGGCGGCTGTTCTTCATCCATCGCGACCGGATCGCGAAGGTGACTCCGGCCGACGTGCAGCGGGTCGCGGCGGCGTACCTGAAGCCGGCCAACCGCACGGTGGCCGCCTTCATTCCGACGGCCGCGCCCGATCGCGCCGAGATTCCGGCGAGCCCGAACGTGAACACGATCGTCGCCGGCTACACGGGCAGCCAGGTCGTCCAGGCCGGCGAAGCGTTCGACGCGTCTCCAGACAACATCGAGTCGCGCACGAAACGCTCGACACTGGCGAACGGAATGGCGGTGACGATGCTGCGGAAGGAGACGCGCGGCAACAAGGTGGTCGCGCGTTTCGCGCTGCGTCACGGCACCGTGGAATCGCTCCACGGAAAGGGACAAGTCGCGTCACTCACCGCGGCCATGCTGTCACGCGGCACGACGCAGCTGACCCGCGAACAGGTGCGCGACTCCCTGGACAAGCTCAAGGCGCAGGTATTCATCGGCGGCGCGACGAACAACATCAGCGTCTACATCGAGACGCTGCACGAGAACCTCGTGCCGGTGCTCGACCTGGTCGCGCAGCAGCTGAGATCCCCGCGGTTCGACGGCGCCGAATTCGACAAGCTGAAACGCGAGCGCCTCGCCTCGCTCGAGCAGATCAAGTCCGAGCCGCAGTACCTCGGAAGCCTGGCGCTCAACCGACAACTGATGCCGGTGCCGAAGGGACACGTGCTGTATACGTCGATGCCGGACGAGCAGATCGCCGACATCAACGCGGTGACGCTGGACCAGGTGAAGCAGTTCCATCGCGACTTCTACGGCGCGACGTACGCGGATGTCGCCATCGTCGGCGACTTCGACGAAGCCGCGACGTCGACGGCGCTCCGGCGCCTCTTCGCGGACTGGAAGAACCCGCAGCCGTTCGAGCGCGCCGAGCGGACGTATGTGGCGGTCGATTCCACACTCGAGCAGATCGAAACTCCCGACAAGGCCAACGCGTTCTTCATGGCCGGGCAGAACATTCGCTTGAGCGACGCGGATCCTGACTATCCCGCGATGGCGCTGGCGAGCTTCATGTCGGGCGGCGGATTCCTCAACTCGCGTCTTGCCACCCGGCTGCGTCAGAAGGAAGGACTGAGCTATGGCGCCGGCGCCTTCATGTCCGCGCAGGCACAGGACCAGTACGGGACATTCACCGCCTACGCGATCTACGCGCCACAGAACGTGGACAAGCTCATTCACGCGTATCGCGAGGAGATGGAGAAGATCGTGAAGGATGGGTTCACGAAAGAGGAAGTCGAGGCGGCCAGGACAGGCTACGTGCAGGGTCGCAGCCAGGGTCGGGCGAACGATGATGAGCTCATGAACACCCTCATCGCGCGCCGGTTCGTGGGGCGTACCCTGGAGTGGGATGAAGAGCTCGAGCGCCACATCATGGCGCTCACCCCCGCCGAGGTCAACGCCGCGGTGAAGAAGTACATCGACCTGAAACACACCGTGATCGTGCGGGCGGGAGACTTCAAGAAGCATCCCCCGGAGAAACTGACACCGTAAGCACCAGGGCAAACGGCGGACATAACGGCGGACATTACACCGCTTTTATGTCCGCTTTCATGTCCGCCTTCATGTCCGCCTTTCCATAGCCGCCGCCCCCAGGCGTCTCCACCACAAGCACCGATCCGGGCTCGAGCGTCTCGCGGCATTTTGCCGGCAGCTCGCGATCGTCCAGCGCGTTTCGGCCTGGCGCGCCATCCGAACCGCCCTGCGCACCACGAGGCGCATGTCTGCGACGCTCGGTCAGCAGCGTCACCGTGCACGGTTCGATCGCGCGATAGACGCGCCGCACGCCATCGCCGCCGCGATGCTGTCCGGCGCCGCCGCTGCCGGCCCGCAGGGAGTACTCCTCGATCCGCAACGGATACGCGTTCTCAAGCGACTCCACCGGCGTGTTGAGGGTGTTCGACATCCCGACGTGTACGCCGCTTGGCCCGGGACCGCGAACGCTCGCGCCCTGTCCTCCGCCGAGCGTTTCATAGAACGTCCACCCGCGGCCGCCGAACGTGACGTTGTTCATCGTTCCCTGCCCTTGCGCCGGCACGGCGACTCCCGCGTGCGCCAGTGCCGCGAAGATGGTGTCGGTGATGCGCTGCGACATCTCGACATTTCCCGCGGCGACCGCCGCCGGCCAGCGCGCATTGACCGCGGAGCTTTCGGGAACGACCAGATCCAGCGCCTGCGCAATGCCGTCGTTGGTCGGAACGTCGTCCTCCATGAGCGTGCGCAGCACGAAGACCGCCGCGGCGCGCGTGACCGATGCGGGACAATTGACGTTCCCGGGCACGATGGGTGAGCTGCCCGTGAGATCGACGCGCAGGACACCGCCAGGCCGCGTGCTGATATCCACGACGACCGGCACGTCGCGTAAGGAGACGCCATCTCCCTCGAGCGCATCCACCGCGCGTCCCTGGATCTTCCCGAGCTTCAGGACGCGCGCGCGAGCCAGGCGACCGGTGTACTCGAGCACTGCGTCGGACGCCGCCGCGATGCGGCGCGCACCTTCGTGCTTCATGAGGGCGGTCCAACCGCGCGCGCCGGCCTCGCACGCCGCGAGTTGTGCACGAATGTCGCCGCGCCGCTCCTCCGGAGTGCGCACGTTGGCCAGCACGAAGCGGAACAGCTCGTCGTCGAGGCGTCCCTCGCGCACCAGGCGCACGGGAGGAATGACGATCCCCTCCTGAACGAGCTCCGTCGCGCCCTGCGGCATCGACCCCGGCGACATGCCCCCGACGTCCGCATGATGCGCGCGAACGGCGGCGTACCCAGCGATGCGACGCCCGCGGTTCTGCGCGATCGCCTGCACGAGCGTGAGATCGGGCAGATGCGAACCGCCGAGATAGGGATCGTTGAGGAGAAACACATCGCCGGGTCTCGGCCCGCTGTCGCGCACGGCGCGCACGCTCTCCGGCATCGCGCCGAGGTGCACGGGAATGTGAGCGGCCTGCGCCACCATGCGGCCATCCGCGTCGAACAGCGCGGCGGACGCATCGCGACGCTCGCGAATGTTCGGTGACAACGCCCCCCGCACGAGGAGCGTGCCCATCTCTTCCGCGATCATCGCAAAGGCATTCGCCATGACCGTGATCTGGAGCGGATCGAAGATCATCGGCGGCGCAACTCCCAGCAATTGTCGGCGATCGCGGTCGCGCTCCAGCCGCGGGCGACGAAGAGCGTCGCGTCGGGGAGCGCCAGGGATCTCGGACCACGCATGCTCGCGCGGGAGCCTCGGCCGTTTCTGCCGAACGAGACCGCGCGCCCCTTTCCTTGTGCGACGACGCGCGCGCTGACGATCTCGATCGGACCGCCCAGCGCGAAGCCGTACCGGAGCTCGTGGGCCTCGCCGAACGCCGCGGCCAGCTCACGCGAGGTCGTCCTCGGTGTCAGCGCCACGTCGAGCTCATGACCCTGTCCCGCATATCGCGCTCGCGCGTACCATCGCCGGGTCGATAGCTCCTTCGGCAGCCCCTCCGCGAGCTGCTGGAGCAGCGAACGGCGCAGCACGGAGTCCCACTCGTCCAGGAGTCGCATCACGCTCGTCATCCGCTCCCGGCGTTCCGGAGTCATGGCGAGACCCATGGCGCTCAGCACGCCGGCGAAAGGCGGGACGATCACGCGCTCGATGCCGACCAGGTCGGCGAGGCCACAGGCGTGCAGCGGGCCGCCTCCGCCGAACGCGATCAGCGCGCACTCGCGTGGATCCACGCCACGCTCCACGCTGACGCGGCGCAGCGCGCGCCCAACCGTGGCGTCGGCAGTCGCGACGATTGCCGCCGCCACACGCTCAGCCGTGTCATCGAGACGCTTCGCCAGCTCGCCGATGCTGCGGCGCGCGCGCTCGGCGTCGATCGTCACCCCGCCGCTCATCCACGATTCGCCGATGCGACCCAGCGTGACGTGCGCGTCGGTGACCGTGGGCTGGGTTCCACCGCGCCCGAACGCGACGGGTCCCGGAACCGCGCCGGCGCTGCGAGGTCCCACGCGCAGCGCGCCTGCGT
>JBOHTL010000514.1:0-3773 GCA_050733735.1 Gemmatimonadaceae bacterium | reverse complement strand
TCTTCGAGCGACAGGAAGAACTGAGACGCTCCGGGGTCACCCTGACGGCCCGCGCGGCCGCGGAGCTGGCGGTCGATGCGGCGCGACTCGTGGCGCTCCGAGCCGACGATGTGCAGCCCACCCAACTCCGTCACGGGGACGTCGTTGCCGTCCATGTCCTTGACGACCGACGGCTTGGATTCGGTGACCCCGGGACCGAGTTTGATGTCCGTGCCACGGCCCGCCATGTTCGTCGCGATCGTGATCGCGGCCGGCTGGCCGGCGCCAGCAACGATCTCCGCCTCGCGCTCGTGGTATTTCGCGTTCAGCACGTTGTGCCGGAGCCCGCCGCGCTGGAACATCTTCGCCAGCGTCTCCGAGGCGTCGACGCTCGCGGTGCCGACGAGGACGGGGTAGCCCAGCTCGTGCAGGCGACGCGTCTCCTGGACGATGGCGTTGTACTTCTCACGCCGCGTCTTGTACACCAGATCCTGCCGGTCGTCGCGAATGACGGGCCTGTTGGTCGGTATGACCGCGACATCCAGCTTGTAGATCTGGAAGAACTCCGTCTCTTCCGTTTCCGCCGTGCCGGTCATGCCGGCCAGCTTGTCGTACATGCGGAAGTAGTTCTGGATCGTGATGGTGGCGAGCGTCTGGGTTTCGCCCTTCACCTTCACTCCTTCCTTCGCCTCGACGGCCTGGTGCAGGCCCTCGGACCACCGGCGGCCGTGCATCGTGCGGCCCGTGTACTCGTCGACGATCAGCACTTCCCCGTTCTGCACGACGTAGTTCACGTCGCGTTCGTACAGGGCATGCGCGCGGAGCAGCTGATGGACGATGTGCAGCTTCTCCGACTTGCTCGCGTAGTCCACCTCGAGCCCACGACGCGCGGTGAGCTTCTCTTCCGGATCCATGGAGGGGTCGTGCTCGATGCGATGGATCTCGATGGAGATATCCGGCAGGACGAACTGGTCCTGCGCGCTGGGCGACAGCGTTTCGACCCCCTGGTCGGTGAGGTGCACCGAATGCCCTTTCTCGTCGAGCACGAAGAGCAGGTCGTTCTCGATGTCGCGGAACTGCTGCTTGCTCGCGGGGAGCTTGCGGTCGGCGATATGCTCGAGCTCCGTCTTCTGCACGAGCTGCTTGTTCCCAGATTCGTTCAGCACCTTGAGGAGGCGCTTGTTCTTCGGGCTTCCGAGACGCGCCTTGTACATCTTGAGTGCCGCCTCGTCGGACTCGCCCTTCTCGAGATGCCGCTCGGCTTCGCCGACCAGCACGTTGACGATCTCCGTCTGACGGCGGACGAGCCGGGCGACGGAGGCGTTGTGCTCGAAGAACATCGCATCATTCTCGTTCCCCACCGGGCCCGAGATGATCAGCGGCGTGCGCGCTTCGTCGATGAGCACCGAGTCGACTTCGTCCACGATGGCGAACACGTGGCTGCGCTGCACGCGCTGCTCGGACGACACCACCATGTTGTCGCGGAGATAGTCGAAGCCGAACTCGTTGTTCGTCCCGTACGTGATGTCGCACAGATACGCCGCGCGGCGCTCGGGCGACCCCGGCTCGGTGTCGTCGATACAGCCGACCGTGAGGCCGAGGTACGTGTACACGTGCCCCATCCACTGCGAGTCGCGGCGCGCCAGGTAGGAGTTGACCGTCACGAGGTGCGATCCCTTTCCCGGGAGGGCATTGAGATAGAGCGGCAGCGTGGCGACGAGCGTCTTTCCCTCACCGGTCGCCATCTCGGCGATCCGTCCGAAGTGCAGCTGGATGCCACCCATGAGCTGCACGTCGTACGGCACCATGTCCCACGTCATCTCATGGCCGGTCACCACGACCTTGGTGCCGAGGAGCCGCCGCGTGGCCGCGCGAACGGTGGCGAAGGCTTCGGGGAGGATCTCGTCGAGCGTTTCCGCAATGGTCTCGCGCAGCTCGCCTTCCACGCCGCCGCGGCCATCGTCACCCGACAGGTCGCGGTCGATGCGCTCGCGCTCCGCGAGGTCCGCCGCGGCGTGTTTCTGTTCCCTCAGCTCGGCAGCCCGCTTCTCCAGCGCGCCGGTCCGCTCCTGAATGATCCCGCGAAGCTTCTGCGTCTGGCCGCGCAGCTCTTCCTCGGAAACGCGCTGGAGCTTTTCGTCCCACTCGTTGATCTGGTCGACGATCGGCTGAATGCGGCGGCGCTCCCGTTCGTGCCGGGATCCCACCACCGCATTGATCACGCGTTTCAACATGGTTCTCTAACTCTCACGATAGAGCGCGGCGCGTTCGATGTACGCCGCGACCGCGTCGGTCACGAAGCCGCGGATCGGCTTCCCGGTACGCACGCGCTCGCGAATCTCGGTCGACGACACATCGATGCGGCGGGTCGCCAGTCGCTGTACCTCGGGCCCGCCCAACGCTGACGGCACGGCGACAGGCGCGCCAGCCTGACGCTCCAGCAGAACCAGCCGCGCGAGCTCGAGAATCCGTCGCGGTTCCCTCCACTGGCCGAACGAGCTGAGCACGTCCGCGCCCACCAGCAGAAACCGTTCGGCCTTCGGGTACAGCATGGCGAAATGCATCAACGTGTCGACGGTGAAAGATAAACCGCCGCGTTCGACTTCGACGTTCGAGACGTCGAACCGCGGATCCCCAGCCACGAGGAGACGCGCCATCTCGAGCCGATGCTCCGTCGGCGCGTTCGCGCGCCCCGCCTTGAGCGGCTGGTTGGCGGCGGGCACCAGGAAGATGCGGTCGAGGGACAACTGCTCGAAGGCATCGCTGGCAGCGAGAAGGTGGCCGATGTGAGGGGGATCGAAGCTGCCGCCGAAGATGGCGAGGCGCACCGAGACCGCTACCGTGACGTCGACTCGGGAATGGGACGCGCGCTCGCGGTGTCGGCCACCATGCGAGTGCCGCGACAAATCTCCGAAACCTCGGCATCCGATGGCCAGGTCGCGCGAAGGCGGGTGCACGTTTCGTCGAGCTCCTCGCGGTACCGGATGGCGCGATAGGACTCCGCCAGGCGCAGCAAGGCGTCGCGCGCCCGTGGCACGTGCGGCCAGCGCTCGATCACGTTGGTGAAATAAATGATCCCGGAGTCGTACGCCTCGCGGCGAAAATAGAACAGACCCGTTTGATATTCTTTCGTCGCAAACCATTGTTCCAGCCCGAGAATCGCGCGGCGCGCGCTGTCGGCGAGCTGCGGATACTGATCGCCATACAGCCCGATCATGGTGTTGAACGTCGCGAGGGCCGTCTCACCGTAAGTGGCATCCAGCTCGGGCTTGCGCCACAGCTGGCGATACGACCGACCTGCCTCGAACGCCGCGCGCGGCGCGAGCGTGTCGTCAGGAAACGACTCGAACAACCGCGAAAAGCTCTGGGCGGCGAGCAGGTGCTCGTTCTGCCGCGCGTGGGCGTTCGCCAGATACCAGAACGACCGCGGGAGCAGCGTGTCGCGCGGAGAGAGGTCCAGCGTCAGCTTCTCGAACGCGAGCACCGCGTTTCCCCAGTGCCGCTGTTGATACTCGCGAAGTCCTGCGGCGTAGAGCCCCTCGGACGAGGGAAAACGATTGACTCGAAAACCGCCACGGCAAGCCGCCAGCGCGGTCGCCGCCGCGATGGCGACATGTGTCCAGGTACGTGCGTGCATGTATGGGTCGAAGTACCCGACAGCCGTCGTCGAGTTCAGCTGTGCTCGCCCAGGCGGCGGGCGAGCATCGAGCGATACGTCTCCAGGCGCGGCTCTTCCCGGTGCTGCTCCGCAGCGCGCTCCCAGACCGACTGGGCCAGTCCCAGGTCGCCTGCAA
>JBOHTL010000513.1:0-4909 GCA_050733735.1 Gemmatimonadaceae bacterium | reverse complement strand
GCTCTGGCTCGTGCTTAAGGAAAAGCGGCTGCACGAGGCTGTGTACCTGGGCATCGTTCAACTCGGCAGCAACAGCCTGAACCCCGCCGTCAAGTTCCTGTACGATCGAAACCGGCCGGACATCATTCCGCGTCGCGGGTGGTACGACTGGGCCGCGTACCCCAGCGGTCACGCCATCGCGAGTGTCGCCGTACTGGTGACGCTCGCCATTGTGCTGTATCGCGTGAAAGGATGGCGGTGGCCGGGATACGTGTTGATTCCGCTGCTGGCGATCAGTCTGCTCTCACGTGTCTATCTCGGCGTTCACTGGCCCACGGATGTCGCCGGGGGGCTGGTCATCGGCGGAACGTGGCTGGCCTTCACCTACTTCGCGTTTCGAGAGGACAGACGACGGAGCGTTGAGCGCGAGCCTGTCGCTACAGCAGTGATTTGAGGCGGTCGAGATCGACGTTGCCTCCACTGAGGACCGCGGCAACCTGGGCTCCGCGATCGAGGCGCACCTTCCCGGCGAGCAACGCAGCCACGGAAGCGGCGCCTGCGGGTTCGACGAGAATCTTCGCGAAGGCGAGAATGTCGCGCATCGCGGCCACGATTTCTTCGTCGGAGAGGAGGATGACGTCGTCGACGTACCGGCGGACGATGTCGAGCGTCATCTCACCCACCATCGGCGCGGCCAGCCCGTCGGCGACGGTGCGCGTGGCGATCTGCTGCGGTGTTCCGGCATCGAGGCTGGCGCGCATCGTGGGAGCGCCCTCAGGCTCCACCCCGATGACTCGCACGTCCGGCCTCGCGGTCTTGATGGCGACGGCCATTCCGGCGATCAGCCCGCCCCCGCCGATCGGAACGATCACGGCTTTGACATCCGGCAGCTGCTCGAGCAGCTCCAGGGCAACCGTGCCCTGACCGGCGGCGACGCGATCATCCTCGAAGGGGTGCACCAGCACCTTGCCCTGCGACGCGATCTCCCGCGCGCGGTCGAAGGCGTTCTTTCGCTCACCCGGCGCGACTTCGACCGTCCCGCCATAGCCGCGTGTTGCCGCGATCTTGTACTCCGAGGCCCCTTCGGGCATCACGGTCACGCATTCCGCGCCCACGATCGACGACGCCCACGCGAGTGCCTGGGCGTGATTCCCCGCCGACACGGTAACAACCCCGCGTGCCCGTTCGGCTTGCGACAACTGCAACATGGCGTTCAGAGCGCCCCTCGCCTTGAACGAGCCCGTCCGCTGCATGCATTCGCATTTCAGGTTCAGCCGGACGCCGCCACCCGCCCGACCGCCCAGGCGGGTCGACGACAGGAGTGGGGTTTCATGCACGTGCGGCGCGATGCGCGCACGCGCGGCAACGACATCGTCTTTCGTGATCATGCGCGGTACTGTAGCGTAAGGCGCAAGGTAATCCCTCCTCCCTGACCAAGTGCTGGAACGTCGCTTCGACGTCGTGTCTGCCGAGCAGCTCGAGAAGCTGGCCGGTGAGCCGCTACCCCAAAAGCCGGGCGCAGCATCGCGCGTTCTCTATCGGGATCTGTATCTCGACACGGAGGACGAGCACCTCCAGCTGCGCGGGATCACCTGCCGGCTGCGCGTTGGTTCGGACGACCACCGCACGCTGACCGTCTTCGTCGGCACGCCGGGCGATCCTGCGCCGCCCGAGCGCTTCGAGGCGACGGTCGATTCGCCGGATCCACGCATCGCGCTCATGAGCGATACGGCCCCCGCGCGACGGCTGGCCGCGGTAGTCGATTTTCGACTGCTGCTCACGAAGCTCGAGCTTCAGGTGGAACGCATCGAGCGCACGGCCGATCCGGACTGGCTGCGCCGGCCGCGTCTTCGCCTGTTCTACGATCGCGTTCACGTTCGCAGCGGAACGCTGAGCCGCGCTTTTCAGCAGATCACTGTGCGCGGCTCGCCGCGCGCGCGGTTCGAACAGATCTGCGCCCACCTGCAGCAGGACCTCGGCTTGCGTCCCATCGTGGCAGGGACGCGGGAACGCGCGCAGCTGCTGATGAAGTGGATGCAGCGCGAGGAGCGCGGCCGGCCCAAGCTCTCGGATTCGGGCGTGGCGCTCGTGCTCGTGCGCGGGGCCGAGGTGGCGTTGTTCAGGCGCGGCGGGGTGCTGACCCTGCCTTTCGACCCCGGCTCTGGCGTCGGAACGGCGCGCACGCTGCTGGACCGCTGCGCCCGTAAATCCCTGTCGGACACGCGACTGCTCGGGAAGCTCAGCTCCATCGGTCCGATGCCGACCGTGGAGGTATGGACCGCGGAGGTACCCGGCGACTGCGATCCATCGCGCGACGTCGGAGAGGTCGTGTGGCTGCGTCCCATGGAAGCACTGGATCGCGCGCCGGAGGTGCACGCCGACTCGCTGGCCGCACTCTCGGTCGCCGTGCGCTCGGGCCTGCTCGCGGAAGCGCAGCCTGCCGCGCACCGCCGAACCACGGAGATCACCGGATGGGCGGCGGTAGGCGTTTCGGCCGAAGGAGAGGCCGCGGTCGGCGATCCACACTTCCTCAACTCCGAGCTCAGCATCCTCGAGTTCACCGCCCGCGTGCTGGCCCTCGCCGAGGACATTCGCACTCCCCTGCTCGAGCGCGTCCGCTTCCTGTCCATCGTCAGCGAGAATCTCGATGAGTTCTTCATGGTTCGGGTGGCGGGGATAAAGCGCTCCGCGACGGAGCAGGCGGAAGAGCGCTCGCCGGACGGACTGACGCCGGTCCAGCAGCTGGACCTCATCGCGCTGCACGTGCACGCGCTCGTCGCGCGTCAATATCGCTGCTACGCGTCATGCGCAGCCGAGATGGCCGCCTACGGTGCCCGCATCGTCTCGTGGAACGAGCTGGACGTCGGGCGTCGCGACCAGCTGCGCGCGCTCATGCGCGACGAGCTGCTGCCCGCGCTCACGCCGCTCGCGATGACGCTGAGCCCCGGACATCCCTTCCCCAGGCTCAAGCATCTGTCTCTCTCGCTCGCCGTCGTGCTGCTGGATCGTCCCGGGGAGGCGCCGCATTTCGCGCAGGTGGAGCTGCCTGACGACGCGCCGCGCTTCACGGCGGTACCCGGAATGCATGCCGTGATTCCAATCGAGGAGCTCGTTCGGGCGAACCTCGACCTCCTGTACCCGTCGTCCGTGGTCGAGCAGTCGTACGCGTTTCGCGTCACGCGCGGGGCGGATCTGGAGATCGACGAGGACCGTTCGGCCAGCCTGCTGCATTCCGTCGAGGAGGCGTCACGCAAGCGTTTCGAGCAGCCCGTGGTCCGCGTGGAGGTGGAGCGCGCCATGCCCATCGTGCTGCGCGACGTGGTGCTGCGCGAGTTGCGGCGCGAACACGGTGCGTCCGTCCTGGACTCGGACGACATGTACGAAGTCGATGGCCCGTTGGACCTCGCGGCGCTCTCCAGCCTTCCGATCACGCCGACCCCGTCGCTCTATTTTCCGCCCTTTCAGGGCGCAAATCCCCTCGCGGGATACGAGACCATCTGGGACGCGGCGGATCGGCGCGACCGGCTCTTCCATCATCCGTTCGACGATTACGAGGCCACCGTCGTGCGGTTGTTCCGCGAGGCTGCCGCCGATCCGCACGTCACGGCGATCAAGATGACCGTGTATCGGGCCGGGCATCGTTCGCCGATCGTCGACGCGCTGGTCCAGGCAGCGGAACACGGGAAGGACGTCGTCGCCTTCGTCGAGCTCAAGGCGCGCTTCGACGAGGAGCGCAACGTGGGATGGGCGAAGCGTCTGCAGGAAGCGGGCGGTCGCGTGGTGCACGGCCTCGTGGGCATCAAGAATCACGCGAAAGTCGCGCTCATCGTGCGCCGCGACGGCTCGCGACTGCGGCGCTTCGTGCATATCGGCACGGGCAACTTCAACGCAGAGACGGCCCGGCGATACACGGATCTGTCCCTGCTCACGGCCGACGAAGACCTCACGGCGGACGTCCAGGATCTCTTCAACGAGCTGACGGGCAGCTCGCGCGCGCCGAATCAGCTCACGCGCGGATGTCTCATATCACCGAACCAGCTGCTGCCGGAACTGCTCGCGCGGATCGAGCGCGAAGCGGCCCACGCGCGCGCAGGACGCGGCGGACACATTCGGATGAAGCTGAACGGGTTGTCGGACCCCGAAGTCGTGAATGCTCTTTTTCGCGCGTCGCAGGACGGTGTCCGCGTCGAGCTCATCGTGCGCGGCGTCTGCACGCTCCGCCCCGGCGTGCCCGGTGTGTCGGAGAACATCGGCGTGGTCAGCGTCCTGGGACGCTTCCTCGAGCACGCGCGAGCATTGTACTTCGCCAACGCGGGCGCGCCCGAGTATTTCATCGGATCGGCCGATCTGCGGCCACGCAACCTGCGACGGCGCGTAGAACTGCTCGCGCCGGTGCGCGATGCCACCTGCCGCAGGCAGCTGGACACGATCTTCGAGACCTACCTCGGCGATCCCACCGCGTGGGAGCTCACCACGGCGGGCGCGTACATCCGTCGCCACGGTACCGGCCTCTCTGCGCAGGAGAGCCTGCTGAGCGTTCCGGCCGACGCCCGCAGTTGACGCCTAGTTGGCGGATCCTCCGAGACACGACTCCACGATATCGCGCTGCGCGCGCTTTGGATCGTTGATGGTCTCGTAGAACTGGTCGAAGTACTCCAGCGTCTTCTTGGCGACATCGGGCTTCATCGCCGAGTTCAGCGGATCCGAATACAGCGCGTAGATCGCGTCTTTCTTGTCGCGGAAGAGCTGGAAGACCTTCTCGAAATCCTCGGGTGGAGCGCAGTAGCCGCGCATGATGCGCTGCCTGATGTGCCGGATGTTCAGCACCGGGTTCGGCTTCGCGTAGCGCGCATTCACGGCGCCGGACCAGTCGAAGTCGCGCGCCACGGGGATATGGTGCGGATCCTTGTACACGAGGACGACGTTGTGC
>JBOHTL010000512.1:0-4744 GCA_050733735.1 Gemmatimonadaceae bacterium | reverse complement strand
ACGACGGGCGGCAAGGCGCTGAAGTTCTACGCGTCGCTGCGGCTCGACATTCGCCGCATCGGCCCGGTGAAGGAAAAGGAGGAGGTGGTGGGCTCACACGTCCGCGTGAAGGTCGTGAAGAACAAGGTCGCGGCGCCGTTCCGCCAGGCCGAGTTCGACATCATGTATGCAGAGGGCATCAGCCACGTGTCGCTGCTGGTAGACATCGGCGCCGAAGCCAACATCATCGAGAAGTCGGGCGCATGGTACAGCTACAACGGCCAGAAGATCGGGCAGGGGCGTGAGAACGCAAAGCTGTATCTCAAGGACAATCCAGCCCTGCAGGCGGAGATCGAGGAGAAAGTGAAGGTCATCCTCGGGATGACGCCGAAGGTCACGGCCGAGGAGGTCGTCGAGGACGAGTGACCGCCGAGCTGGCTTCGGCCGGGGAGAGAGACTCTGAATGCATCGGGACCCGGAAACTCCCGTTGTAGGCAGAGGATCGCTCCCCGGTCATGCTTTTGCGCGGTTCCAACAACACATCCGAGTTCTCCGAATTCGGATTCAATCCGTTGGAAATGACGGGCAGCCATGAGTTCTGAGCGCAGCACCTACGACCGTGCGCTGACGCTGCTGGAGTACCGGGCCCGCTCCGTTGCCGAGTTGCGGCGAAAGCTGAGCGAGAAGGGTGCTCCGAAAGGCGAGCTGGACGAGGTCATTGCGAGGCTGCTCGAGCAGAAGCTGCTGGATGACGCTGACTTCGCGCGCCAGTTCGCCCGGACGAAGATCACGGGTGCGGGCGCGTCCCGCATCCGGATCCTTCAGGAACTGCGGCGCAAGGGCGTGGCGGCGGATGTTGCCGAGCGGGCGCTGGACGAGCTCGATGAAGACGAGGGGCTGGATGCATCGGCGTCGATTCAACGCGTCGCCGAGAAGAAGTGGAAGACACTGGCGAAGCTCGACGACTTCACGCGTCGACGCCGGCTCTACGGGTTCCTCGCGAGGCGCGGCTACAATCCCGACGAAATTCGCTCGGCGATGAACGCGCTCGGCGCTGAGGCTGACGCGTAGCGCTTTGGGGAATGGCCCGGACGGCGCGTATATTCCGCGCTATGCGCGCGGCCGAGATTCGCAGTCGATTTCTGAAGTACTTCGAAGGACAGGGACATGCCGTTCGTCCCAGTTCATCGCTCGTGCCGGCCGACGATCCCACCCTGCTCTTCACCAATGCGGGGATGGTCCAGTTCAAGAAAGTCTTCCTCGGACTGGAGCAGCCGCCGGGCAAGAAGCGCCGGGTGACGACCTCGCAGAAGTGCGTGCGCGCCGGCGGGAAGCACAACGATCTCGAACAGGTGGGCCACACCGCTCGGCATCACACCTTCTTCGAGATGCTCGGCAACTTCTCCTTTGGCGACTACTTCAAGCGGGACGCGATCCGCTTCGGGTGGGAGTTCGTCACGAAGGACCTCGGCATCGACGCGAAGCACATTCGCGTCAGCGTCCACTACAAGGACGACGAAGCCCGGGGACTCTGGCGTGAGATCGCCGGGCTGCCGGATTCCCGCATCTATGGCCTGGGCGACAAGGACAATTTCTGGCAGATGGCGGACACGGGACCCTGTGGGCCGTGTTCCGAGATCTATGTCGACCTGGCCCATCTCGCGAAGGATTGGCGGTTCCCGGCTGGCGCGTCCGGCGAATGGACGGATGCGAAGCGGTCGGAGTTCTCCGTCGAGGCGTTCGTGGAAGGCGCGGAAGCAGGACGGTTTCTCGAAATCTGGAATCTCGTCTTCATGCAATACGACCGGCAGCAGGATGGCGCGCTCGTGCCGCTGCCGAAGCCGTCGGTCGACACCGGCGCCGGCCTGGAGCGTATCGCGGCGGCTCTCCAGGGTGTGACCAACAACTATCACACGGATCTCTTCCGGCCCCTCATCGAGAGAGCCGAGCAGATCGTGGGGTTCGAGTACTGGGGCCGGAAGAACGACGACACGCGGACAGGCATCAAGATCCGAGGCGGCAAGGGAGGGACGGACGTCGTGTCGAATCCGGTCTCGCCGGCATCGTTTCGTGTGTTAGCGGACCATGCCCGCGCCGTCGCCTTTCTGCTCGCGGACGGCGTTTTCCCGTCCAACGAGGGCCGCGGCTATGTGCTTCGGCGCATCCTGCGCCGGGCGGTGCGGCATGCCTGGCTGCTCGGCCGCAAGGAACCGACGCTGGTGTCGATCGCGGAGACGGTGATCGAGACGATGTCGGACGTCTATCCGGAACTGCGGCAGCGGGCGCAGCACATCGTGAACACGACACGCGTGGAGGAGCAGGCATTTCTCGCGACGATCGAAGGTGGCCTGTCGCGCTTCGATCAGGTCGCGCCGCTGCATTCGTCGAACGCGGGGAAAGACATCCGCGGCACCGTCAGCGGAGACGATGCGTTCCGGTTGTACGACACGTATGGCTTTCCGATCGATCTCACGGAGCTGATGGCGCGCGAGCGCGGTTACGTCGTCGACATCGCGGGCTTCGAAGCTGCCCTCGAGACGCAGCGCAAACGCTCGCAGGACGAGCGCAAGGCGAGGAAGATCGGTGTCGAAGTCGATGCGTTGAGTGACCTTTCACGCTGGGAGATCGCGCAGAACAGCTCCCCCGCCGACGTGTCCTTCGTGGGATACGACACCGTGGAGATCGAAACGGAGGTGACCGCTGTTCGACGTCTCGACGACAATCGCGTCGCTCTGCTGCTGCGCGAGACGCCGTTCTATGCGGAGTCGGGCGGTCAGATCGCCGATCACGGGGAGATCGTCGGCGATGGTTGGCGGGTGGACGTGGATGACGTCCGCAGGGTCGAGGGACGACCGGCGGCTGTCGGTACCTTGCTCGGACCATTCCGTTTCAGTCGCGTCACGGCACGCGTGCCGACGTCGCAGCGGCACGACACCGAGCGGAACCACACGGCGACGCACCTGTTGCACGCGGCGTTGCGCCAGGTCCTCGGAGAAGCGGTCCATCAGGCCGGGTCGCTGGTGGCTCCCGAGCGACTGCGCTTCGACTTCACGCATCACGGCCCCGTGAAGGCCGAGAAGCTGGAAGAAATCGAACGTATCGTGAACGAGCGTGTCTGGGCGTCGATTCCCGTCTCGACTCAGGAGATGCCCTTCGCGCAGGCGCGCAGCGGAGGCGCGATGGCGCTGTTCGGCGAGAAATACGGTGATGTCGTCCGGGTGGTCACTGTGCCGGGATTCTCGATGGAGCTGTGCGGCGGAACGCACGTACGCAACACGAGCGAGATTGGATTGTTCCGCTTCGTTGCGGAGACCGGCGTTGCTTCGGGGGTGCGTCGCATCGAGGCGGTGACCGGTCCGGGCGCGTTCCGCCTGATGCAGGAGCGCGAGCGTTCGCTCGCGCGCATCGGCGAGCTGCTCAAGACGACGGACGACGGCGTTGAGAGACGCGTGCTCGCCCTCATCGAGGAGCGGCGCGCGCTGGAGAAGCGCGTCGGGGAGACCCTCCGCAGTGGAGGCGACCAGCTGAAGCAGTGGATCGCTGAAGCCGAGCCCGTGGGCGACAACGGCAGCCGATTCGTGGGCCGCAGGGTTTCAGTCGCCGACGTGAAGGAGCTCCAGGCGATGGGTGACGCGTTGCGTGAACAGCTGCGCTCCGGTGTTGGCGTGCTGGGCACGACGTTCGCCGACGGCAAGACGACGCTTCTGGTGGTCGTCACCGACGATCTCAAGGACCGCGGCATTCGCGCGGACGCCCTGGTGCGCGAGATCGCCGCCGTCGCGGGAGGCAAGGGAGGCGGAAAGGCCCACATGGCCCAGGCGGGCATTCCTGACGCGGAGAAGCTGGACGCCGCGATCAGCGGCGCGCCGGCGATCGTTCGTCCGCTCCTCGGAAAATCGTGACCGTTTCCGACTGGATCGCATCGCGGGCGCCCGACTCACCGGCCGCATTGCGGCGGAGAGCTCTGGCGGTGCTGGGCGACGATGCGGGTGTCGAAGAAGCACAAACGACCGAGGTTTGTCTGCGCGCCGCAGCTCGTGAGCTCCGCGCGATCATCGACGCGCGGCGATTCGATCGAGCCGGCGCGCTCGACCTGCTCGTGGTCGACGCCTTGACGACGTACGCCTACGAGCATGCGAGCGCGACCCGCATCGATCTCGATGGGGCGGCGACCAACGGGTTGCGCCAGTTCGGAGAGATCGCCGATTCGCATGGCTGACGATTTCGCCGGGCCACTTCGCGACCTGGCTGCGACGGCCCAACGCGTCGTCTCCGAGCTCGGTCCTTCGCTGGACCGTGCGCTCACGATGGTTCGCGACACGGTCAAGCGTGGAGGGACGCTGTACTTCTGTGGCAACGGCGGGAGCGCGGCTGATGCCCAGCACCTCGCCACCGAATACGTCGTTCGCTACATGCGCAACCGGCGCGCGTACCCCGCGGTCGCGCTGACGACCGACACGTCCCTACTCACCGCCGCGGGCAACGACCTCGGCTTCGACGAGATCTTCGCCCGCCAGATCGAAGCGTTCGCGAGACCCGGCGATCTGCTGGTCATCCACACGACGAGCGGCAACTCGGCGAACCTGCTGCGCGCGGCCGAAGCGGCCCGGGAGAAGGGTATTCCGGTGCTCGCGATGAGCGCTCGTGACGGCGGGAAGCTGAAGACGCTGGCGACACACAGCGTCATCGTGCCCACGGAACGCACCGACCGCGCCCAGGAGATGCACCTCTGCATTCAACATGTGATCTGTGATCTGGTGGAGCG
>JBOHTL010000511.1:0-2683 GCA_050733735.1 Gemmatimonadaceae bacterium | reverse complement strand
TCCACGGTGAAGGCGCGACCCGCGACCAGTGGAATGCGCAGCACGGAGAAAAAGTCCGGCATCACGGAGTGCCGGTAGTATCGGTACTGCTGATCGAGCTGAGGCACGTGGATGTTCGCCGCGCTCGAACTTCCTCCGAGTGGAACGTCGGAGCCAATGGCCACGCCGCGAACTGATGGCAGCGCGCCAAGCTCCTGATGCAATCGTTCGGCAGCCTGCAGGCGCGCGGCGGCTGGCAGCTGCTGCGGCATCATGGCGCGCACGCGCAGCGCCCCCTCCGCCTCGAATCCCGGAGGCACGTCGAGCTCGCGCTGCAGACTGCGGGCAAAGAGACCGGCGCCGATGAGGAGAACGATGGCAACCGACGTCTGCGCGATCACGAGCAGTTGCTGCATGTTGGCGCGCGGCCGGCCGAAACCCGCGCTCGCGCCCCGCGCGCCATCGCGCAACGAATCCACCAGATCGACGTGCGTCGACCTCCATGCGGGAACGAGCCCAAACACCGTTCCGCTCACGAGCGTGACGACGAGCGCGAACGCCAGCGTCGGCCAGTTGATCGTTGGCGTCGCGTATCGGGGCAGCACGCCGTCGGGCACCAGCTGCAGGAGACCCTCGAGCCCCCAATGCGCCACCATGACGCCGACGACCATGGCGCCCGCCGACAGCACGAGTCCCTCGATCGTGAGCTGCTGCAGCAGTCGCGAGCGACTCGCGCCGACGGCCAGGCGCACGGCGATTTCGCGTGAGCGACCGGTCGCGCGCACGATCTGCAGACCGAGCACGTTGATCGTCGCGATGAGCAGCAGCAGCAGGACGGCGCCGAAGACCACGATCACGAGGTTTTCCGTGGTACCGAGGTACGATGCGCGAAGCGGCTGCACCTCCATCCAGCGGTCGGTGTTGGTCTCGGGAAAGTCCTTCGCGAGCTGCAGGGCCACGCCGTTGGCGTCTCGCTGTGCCTGCTCGAAGGTGACCCCGTCCCCGAGACGCGCGACGGCGCCGAGCCATCGGCCACCGCGGTTCGCGAGGTTGGACGGGCCACCGTTCGCCTGAACCATCATTGCCGGGAACCAGACGTCGGTATCGAAGGACAGCCCCGCGAACTCCGGCTGCATGACACCCACGATCGTGAACGGGAGGTCGTTGAACGTCACGCTCCGCCCGATCACCGCCGGATCGGCGGCGAAGCGCGTGCGCCACAAACGATCGCTGATCGTGACCACCGCATGCTGGTTCGGCACGCGGTCTTCGTCGAGCGTAAAGACGCGACCGAGCTGCGCGCGCGCACCGATCATTCGCCAGTAGGATGCCGATACCATCTCCGCTTCGATGCGCTCGGTGCCTTCGGTCGTGCGCAGGTTCAACGACGTTTCGTCGTAAATCGCGACGTCGCTGAAGGAACGCGATAGCCGCGCCCAATCCTGGATCTCGATGACAGACGCGCCGCGAATCGCGCGCTCCGGCCCGGCGGCACCTGCGAGCATCGCGAGGCGCTCGGGCATCTCGAAGGGAAGTCGCCGCAGAAGCGTCGATTCGACGATGCTGAAGATCGCCGCGCTGATGCCGATGGCGAGCGACAGCGTAGCGATCGCCGTGAACGTGAACGCCCGCTGGCGGGCGAGCTTTCGCACCGCGAAGCGGACGTCTTTCAGAATCAGATCCATGGGGTCCCGGGGATCAGGGGGAGAGATACCGAGCCGCGCACAACGCAGCGGCCGTACCACCTGCCAGTCGGGAGCAAGTCATTCTCTGCAAACCACTTGGGCGGCAGCCGCTCGCCGATGGCTGAGCGACGCTGTCCCATGGCCGAACGCGTCGTCCCATTTGCGGACAGCTACGAGAGGTCGAAGGTCGCTGCCCTTTTCGGGCAGCAGATGTTTATGGAAAGATTGCATAGGTGCGGGTGCGACGAGCACATACCTTGTATAGGCCGGTATTGCTAAGCGCCTTTGGACCTGGAGGGCCCATGTCATACTTCGCGTTGGCACGCTGCACCGCCGCAACCGCGCTCGCCGTGGCCGCGCTCGCCTGCACCGCGGGCAGCAGCAATACGCGCCCAAGCCGGCCGCTCAGTCCGGAAGCGCGTGATACCGCCGGCGTTGGCAATACCGATGGGAAATCCATCGAAGACCTCTTTGCCGGACGGTTCCCAGGCATTCAAGTATCGCGAACCACGGACGGCGGCCTTCAGGTCCTCGTCCGCGGCGGTGTCAATACGTTCTTTGGTGGCAACGAGCCACTGTACGTGGTGGACGAGACCCCGCTTCCCCCCGGCTCTCGCGGCATCGTGTACCTCAATCCGAACGACATCGAACGGATCGAGATTCTCAAGAATCCCGCCGATCTGGCGCTCTATGGCATCCGTGGGGGCAACGGCGTGGTGAAGATCACCACAAGACGGCCCGGACGGTCGTAAGGCCGCGTCGGTAGATCATTGCCGGAAGGGCGATCATCTTCCGGCATGATCTCACAGACAAGTCGTGCCCTTGTCGCGCTGAGCGCAGCGCTGCTCATCGCGGCGTGTTCTCGCCGCGCGACCGGTCCTGTTCCCGACCCGGGCCCCCCGACGGTGATGCGCGAGATGCGCGGCTTGTGGGTGGCGACGGTCCGCAACATCGACTGGCCGTCGGACACGTCCCTGGACGCCGACGAGCAACGCGCGGAGCTCGTCGACATCCTGGAT
>JBOHTL010000510.1:0-3256 GCA_050733735.1 Gemmatimonadaceae bacterium | reverse complement strand
GCTGGCGACTGCACTCTTCCCCTGGCGCGACGCCTTTGCGCAGAAGTTTCCAGAGAAGTGGGACCAGGGGCTCGTTATCGGCCAGATCATCAACACGACGCCGTACGGCCTGATCACGGACATCGAGGATTTCACCAGGATCTCCGTCGGCCGGCGCGACGCGGACGGGGGCGTTTCGTACGGCCTCGTCGCCTTCAAGGCCAAGGAAGGCATGCACGAGCTCAAAAGTATCTACAACGCCCGGGTCGTGATTCCCATCAATCGCAAGTTCGAAGCGAGGAAGGGACACATCACCATCCTCGGGCTGATGGCGCTGATGCCGAATCCGGAGAATCGGGAACAGTTCCGGGTGGTACAGTTCGACAACGCCGATGAAACGCTCGAGTTCGTGAAGCGCACGCATCCCCAGCTGCTTGCCGGCCACGAGGATGCGACCATTCTCCCCGGACCGGGACCGTACCTGTCCAGGGAAAGGCTGGTTGCGGTGCGAACGAACGTCGCCCGGATCGAGGCCCGCAAATCGAAGAAACAGGGACGCTTCTGGGTCGCCGGAATGGCGGGCACCATCGCGGAGGTCGACGTCGCCGGCGACAGCATCCGGGTTCTGCGCTTCCTTCCGCCGATGACGTATCAGGAACCGCTCATCAGCAAGTGGGACGACGCCGGAACGCTGAGCTTCGGCACGTACGACAGGTTCTGGCGAGTCGTGGATGGCAAGGTGGAAGCGGCGCCAGCTCCCAAGGTCGGTCGCTAGCCGGACCTGAGCAGTCAGCGCGCATCCATCGGCGTGACCGCCGCCGGTACGCCGCGTGCCCAGGCGATGTAATCCACCGGAACGGGATCGAGTCCTGAATTGCGCAGCATCGCGTTGATCTTGCCGCGGTGATACTGGCCGTGCAGCGCGACGTGGGCGAGAATGTCCGCGACGCTGTTGCTGAACTCCTTTCCGGCCGTGTTGCGATAGGTCACCGGAACGTCGATCGTCGCGGTCGTCAGCGCGTTCAGGTATTGCGAGTATCCCGCCACCATCTGGGCGCGCCGGGTGGCGAGCTCCGCGCGCGAGACCTCCGGCCAGATGGGTAATCTGGCCTCGCGCTGCTCGAGCCGGGCGAGCCACACTTCCTCGGCGCCGACGATATGCGAGTACTCGCGCCAGACAGCGGCGTCACCGTCGCGCGGCGCGGAGAGCGCCTTCCAGAGCAGGTCGTCGGCCCACGACAGGTGCGCCCACATGCGGCGCAGCAGTTCGATGCTGTCCATGACCGAAGATGTCGGGCCGCGATGTCACGCGGAATAGTCCGATCCGGCGGTAGAGCCCCATCACCTGTCGATGGGGCTTGACACCCTGGGGCACTGCCCGCATTTTCCCATCACCTATCGATGGGACGCTCTCGCTCGTGAAGAAGCCGCCCTCCCCCGACCTGCTCCCCGGCACGCTCGACCTCCTCGTGCTTCGCACGCTCGCCCGCGGATCGCTCCACGGCTACGGAGTAGCGCAGCGCGTGAAGGAGGTCTCGCGGGACGTCCTTCAGGTGGGTGAGAGCGCGCTCTACCCGGCGTTGCAGCGTCTGCTCCTCGACGGCTGCGTCAAGGCCGAGTGGGGCGCATCGGAGAACAACCGGCGCGCACGCTACTACACCCTGACCGCCGCCGGCCACAAACGACTCGCCGCCGAGCGGAAGGAGTTCGAGCAGATCGTGAGCGCCATCCAGCTGGTTCTCGCGAACGCGTGAGACACGAGACCATGCGCATCCTTCGCCGGCTGCAACACTGGTGGCGGTTCGACGCAAACCGCCGCGAGCTCGAGGAAGAGCTCTCGTTCCATCGTGAAACGATCGAGCGGGATCTCATCGCCAGTGGACATTCGCCCGCGGACGCACGCGATGCGGCCCGTCGCGCAATGGGGAACGAGACGCTGACGCGAGAAGACGCCCGCGGCGTGTGGCTGTGGCCGCCGCTCGAGGCCATCTGGCAGGACGCGAAGGGCACGCTCCGTGGTCTGCGCCGGAACCCCGCGTTCACCGCGGGCGTAACGCTCACCTTCGCGCTCGGCGTCGGCGCCAACGCGGCGATGTTCTCTCTCATCGACCGGCTGATGCTTCGTCCGCCGCCGCTGATGCGCGATGCCGCGTCGGTGCATCGGGTCTATCTCTATCGCACGGCCAACGGCGTCGAGACCACGACCGGCGGTCAGGTTGCGCGATATACCGATCTGGCGCGGTTCACTACCTCGTTCTCAGCCGCCGCGGGACACGCGATCAGACGATTGGCAGTGGGCGTGGGCCAGGATGCGCGTGAGCTGCCCGTCGCAGTGGTGTCGGCGACGTTTTTCGGCTTTTTCAACGCCCCGCCCGCCGCCGGCAGATACTTCACTCCAGAAGAGGACGCCGCGCCCACGGGAGCGCCAGTCGCAGTCCTGAGCTACCGGGCGTGGCAGACTCGATATGGCGGGCGCGCTGACGCAGTCGGCGCGCGGATCCAGATCGACGCCGTCGTCTACACCATCCTCGGCGTTGCGCCGCAGGGCTTCGTCGGGTTGTGGCCATCCACGCCGCCGATCGCGTTCATTCCCGTCGCGCCTTTTGCGGGGAGCGTCATCGGGAGTGATTGGCCGACGACCTACACGTCGAGTTTCGGACTCGGGACGCTCGTGCGACGGAGACCTGGCGTCACCGTCGACGCGGCCAGCGCCGACCTCCTGCAAGCGTTCCTGCGGAGCATCCGCGCGGAATCCGGCGATCAGGTTCGCGCGGAAGAGCGCATCGCCCTGATCCGGCCGCGTGCGGTTGCCGGACCCGTGCTGTTCGAGCGCGGACCGGAGCGCTCGGGGGTCGCAAAGGTCGCGACCTGGCTGGGCGGGGTCACCGTCATCGTGCTGCTCATCGCCTGCGCCAACGTCGCCAACCTGCTGCTGGCGCGCTCGCTGAACAGGCGCCGGGAGATCGCCGTGCGTCTCGCGCTTGGCGTGAGCAGAGCGCGGTTGCTGTCGCAGATGCTCACGGAGAGCATGCTGCTCGCGCTGGCGGGAAGCGCGCTTGGGATTGCCGTCGCGGTGTGGATGAGCGCGACGCTGACCGCGTCGTTCCTGCCGGGAACGGAGCGACCGCCGATCGCGACCGACCTGCGCACGCTGGCGTTCGTCGCGCTCGTGGCGCTTGCGGTCGGAGTGTTCTCGGGGCTGCTTCCGATGTGGCAGGCCCGCCGGCCGACCATCACCGCCGAACTCAAGTCGGGGGCGCGCACGGGGACGCATCAC
>JBOHTL010000509.1:0-4356 GCA_050733735.1 Gemmatimonadaceae bacterium | reverse complement strand
CATCCAGACCGAGGGCCGTGAGCTTGACCGAGACGTTGGCGTCGAGCTTCGACGTCGCCAGTTGATCGAGGATGTTGAGATAGCTGTCGCGCACCGAGCGGGCCTCGCGCTCGTTTGTGACGCTTTCTCCCAGCTCGTCGAGTGACGCGGAGATGCCCCTGGCGTTCAGCGCGCGCACCGTGGCGAGGGCGTCGCCGAGCGTTTCGCCGGCGACGAAGCGGCGCGCGAAACCCTTGGCGAAGCGGTTGTTGCGAACGAACTTGAAAACGTGGGGCTGATCCGAGAGATACAGCAGCGTCGAACGAAGCATCACACCCCGAGCGTTGTCATCGGGCCGGGCGAAGTGGAACCGCGATGCGCTCGAGGACGCGGACGATCGGGTACGGAGCTCCACTCGCCGCGCCCGCCGGCGGGAGCCACGGGTCGAGGAAGTTCCACGTGACGAGCCCGTCGTCGCTTTGCGGCTCGATCAGATACAGCGCCAGGATGCCGAGCGGATGGCCGCCGCGGATCACGTAGGCGCTCGTATCGAGTGGCATGGCGTCGACCGTCTCCCAGCGTCCCTCGAGACGCACTTCCTGATGTCCCTGGAACGTCCGCGCCTCGCGCACCACGGTATCGATGAGAAAGCGTTCCGCCCGCACGGTGCCCGCGACCGCCGCCCGCTCGACGAACACACCGTGACGCCGCAGATGTTCGAGGAGCGAGGCCTGTGCTGCCGGAATGACCCACGCGTACGGCAGGCGCTGCTCCAGCACTGGCTCGAACCGGTCGTAGACCGGCATCCGAACCGACTGCACACTTCCCGTGCGACGCACACCGGGCCGAAGTCCCGGTTCTGTGCGAACGGAATCGCCGGTTCGCTCGATCTCCCCAACGAGCACCTCCGCCATGCGCGGTTTGGTTGTGAGCCTCGAACGGATCGCAATTGGCGGCGAGGGGGCCGTGGCCGGTGCCGTCGAGAATCCCGTGGTGCGTCGATCCGCGTCGCGGCTCGTTTCCACGAAGTCCACGGCATTGTTCGCGATCAGCGAGAGCAGCTCCATCACGAAACCGTATGTGCTGGCGACGCGCGTGTTGAACGGATCGTGCGAGTACGCCTCGGACAGAATGCCCATGCGGCCGCGGATTCCGTAGTAATTGGTGCCGAAGCGGGGCCGATGATCGTACGTGAACCATCCACGCTCGGCGGAATCCTGCGAGACGAAGTTCCCATAGGGGAACGTTTCCATGCGCAGCCGGTCCCGGAGAATGGTGCGCAGCTCCGGGAGCACCGTGTCGCGCAGGAACGGCCCGGTGAAACGCGCCGCTGGATTCAGCGGAGGCGCCCAGGTCAGCGCGTATCCGTGAAAGCTGCCGTTCGTGGTGTGAAGATCCACGAAAACATCGGGATCCCATGCGCGGAAGAGGTCCAGCGATGCGCGTGTCTCGGGTGCTTCCGCCTTGATGTAGTCGCGATTGAGATCCAGCCCCTGGCCATTGGCGCGCATGCCGATCATCGCAGGACCGTTCTGCGATCCCCGGTTGCGCTGCTGCGGTCCAATCGAGTCGTTCCCGTCCGGGTTGTAGATCGGCACGGCGACGAGCACGATGGAGTCGAGCGCGTTCGCGTAGCGATCGAATGTCAGATCGCGAAGGATGGAGAGGAGCGCCTCCTTTCCCTCGACCTCCCCGCCGTGAATGTTCGCCTGGACCAGCACGATGGGACGGTTCAGGCGCTTCGCATCGGCGGCGTTCCGGACGAGCGGGCGCGAGACCACGACCATCGGGATGGGTCGGCCCCTGGTCGAGGTGCCGATGGTGTCGACATGCACCGCACCCGTGTCCATCGATCGCAGCGAGTCGATGAATGTCATGACGTCGGTGTACAGCGACGTCTCGGTAAAGTTGCTCCGCTCGGCGCGTGTCTGCGGTTTGAGCTCCGCGAGATTGCGCGGCGGGTACGCGCTGATCGGCCGGCTGCCGGTGTTCGCCTGCGCCGGCCCCCCCCCCGGCCGGCCGCTGGACACGCATGCGACGGCCAGCGCCGTTCCCAGCGCGAGCCCGCCCCACACTGCTCGCCTGCCGCCACGCATCGTCACGGCTGGAATACTAGTCCACCGGTCGGCCGTTCGCCGGGTAAAAGCGCTCGCGATTCTTGGACATTTCGACGAGAAGCTCTGCCGGCTTGAATCGCTCCGGGAAACGGCCGTCGAGCGTATCGAGCTGACCGAGAATCTCATCGACGCCCATCGCGTCGACGTACCGGAACGGGCCGCCGCGGAACGGCGGAAAGCCGAGGCCGAAGACGGCGCCGATGTCGCCATCGCGCGGAGAGCGCAGCACGCCCTCCTGCAGGCAGCGCACCGCTTCGTTCACCATCGCCAGCACGCAGCGGTTGACCATCTCGTCGGCATCGATCCCGATCACGGCGCCCATCGCTCCTCCGGGCATCGCGCGCTGATCGCCGCCGTGGATCAGCGGATACACCGACGGATCCACGCCGATCTTTTTTCCCTTGTCGTCGTACTTGTAGAAGCCGCTTCGTCCCTTTCGTCCGGTGCGGCCGGACTCGACCACGCGGCGCACGCCTTCGCCCGGCATCATGCGCCCGCCGAAGGACTCTGCCATCACCGCCCCGACCTTCCCCGCGACATCGAGTCCCACTTCGTCGATCAGAGTGATCGGCCCGACCGGGAATCCGAACTGCTCGAGCGCCTTGTCGAGCGCATCGATCGCCACGCCTTCGTCGAGCAAACGGCCGGCTTCATTCATGTACGCCGAGAGAATGCGCGTCGTGTAAAAGCCCGGGCCGTCGTTCACGACGATGACCGTCTTGCCGATCTTCCTGCCGTACGCGACCGCGGTGACGGTCGCATCCTTCGCCGTCTGCGGGGTCACGATGATCTCGAGCAGCGGCATCTTGTGCACCGGCGAGAAGAAATGCATGCCGAGCACGCGATCCTTGCGCTGCAGTCCCGCGGCGATCTTCGCGATCGGGATGGTGCTCGTATTCGACGCGATCACCGCGTCACCCGGGATCAGCTGTTCGACGACCTGCAGGACGTTGTGCTTTACGGCGAGGTCCTCGAACACCGCCTCGATCACGAGATCGACGTTCCCGAATCCGGTGTACTGCGTGGTGCCACCGGCCAGCGCCATCATGTCCTCGAACCTGGTGCGCGTGATCTGCTTCTTCTCGAGCCGTTCCCTGAGGACGTCGCGCACCGCCGCGAGTCCCTTGCCCACGCGCGCGCCGTCCGTGTCCTTGAGGCGCACGAGCGTTCCCTGCTGCACCGCGACCGACGTGATCCCGGCGCCCATGAATCCGGCGCCGAGCACGCCGATCTTCTCGACATCCTTCGGAAGCGGCGTCGGCGGGTCCACCCCCGCATCCTTCTTGAGCGACGTCGTGGCGAAGAAGAGGAACACCAGCTCGCGCGAGTGCGGGGTCAGCGCCATCTGGCCGAAGACGCGCGCCTCCTCCTGCAGCCCTTTCTCCAGTCCGCGCGACAACCCATACTTCACGACGTCGATTGCCGCGAGGGGCGCGGGATAATTCCCGTTGGTCTTCTCCATCACCCCTTCGCGCGCCTTGCGGAAGACGACCGCGCGTCCCAGCGGATTGCCGTCGAGCGCGGCGCCGGCAAAGCCCTGCGAGCTTCCCCGCTTCGGTCGCAGCGAGCGATCGGCCAGCTCCAGCGCGCGACGCGTGGCGAGCTCCAGCAGCAGCGCGGGATGCACCATCTCGTCCACGAGTCCCATCTGCAGCGCCTTCTTCGCGCGGACGTTCTTTCCCGTGAGAATCATGTCCAGCGCGCCGCGCACACCGACGAGGCGCGGAAGCCGCTGCGTGCCGCCCATCGCCGGAATGATGCCGAGCTGCACTTCGGGAAGCGCGAGAATCGTCTTGGGTTGATCGGTGCAGATGCGATACGTGCACGCGAGAGCGAGCTCCAGGCCGCCGCCCATGCACGCGCCATGAATCGCCGCGACCACCGGAACGCGCGCCTTCGCGATCATGTTCACCAGACGCTGCCCCATGCGCGCCGCCTGTTCCGCGTCCTGTTCCGTGCGGAACTCGAGGAACTGTTCGATGTCCGCGCCGGCGATGAAGATCTCGGGCTTCGCGCTCGTGATCACCATGGCGTACACGGTGCGGTCGCGTTCGACCTCCAGCATCACGCTCTCGAGCGCCTCGCCGAGCGCGCGATTCAGCTTGTTCACCGCGTCGCCGGGCTGGTCGAGCGTCAGGATCAGGACACCGCCCTTGTTCTCGGCGCGCAGCGCGCCAGTCGCCTGCGCGGCGGCGACGGCGCCACCCGTTTCCGGCGGCGCGGCGTCGGCGACGGCGGTGGCCGTGAGATCGCGGTGCGT
>JBOHTL010000508.1:0-10776 GCA_050733735.1 Gemmatimonadaceae bacterium | reverse complement strand
GAGTTCGTCCAGTTTCATCCTACCGGGATGGTCTGGCCGCCCAGCGTGCGCGGCATTCTCGTGACGGAAGGCGTGCGCGGCGAGGGCGGCGTGCTTCGCAACAGCGAAGGCAAGCGCTTCATGTTCGCGAACATCCCCGGGAACTACCGGTCCCATACCGCCGACAACGAAGAAGAAGGCTGGCGATACACGCAGGGTGACAAGAACGCGCGTCGTCCGCCCGAGCTGCTCACGCGCGATCACGTCGCGCGCATGATCCAGCGCGAAGTGCGCGAAGGGCGCGGATCGCCGCACGGCGGAGTGTTTCTCGACATCGCCTGGATCAAGGACCGCCTCAAGAACGGCGAAGAGCACATCAGGAAGAAGCTCCCGAGCATGTACCATCAGTTCATGCAGCTGGCGGGAATCGACATCACCAGGGTGCCGATGGAGGTCGGTCCCACGACGCATTACATCATGGGCGGCGTGCGCGTGGACGGCACCACGCAGATGTCGACCGTCCCCGGTCTGTTCGCGTGCGGTGAAGTCGCCGCGGGACTGCATGGCGCGAACCGGCTCGGCGGAAACTCGCTCTCCGATCTCCTGGTCTTCGGACGACGCGCCGGCCTGCACGCCGCCGAGTTCGCGCAGCAGAATCGGACCGCTGCCGTGCATGAGAGCGAGGTGAACGAGGCGATCCGCGACGCGCTGGCGCCGTTCGAGCGAGGCGCCACCGCCGAGGGACCGTATCACGTGCAGCACGAGCTGCAGGAGACGATGCAGGATCTCGTCGGCATCGTGCGGCGTGAGGACGAGATGCAGCGCGCGCTGAAGGTCGTGGCCGAGCTCAGGTCGCGGGCGTCGCGGATCGGCGTGGCCGGAAACCGGGAGTACAACCCGGGCTGGCACACGGCGCTCGATCTGCCGCACCTGCTCACCGTGTCGGAGGCGATCACGCGCTCCGCCATCGAGCGCAGGGAGAGCCGCGGCGGACATTTCCGCGACGACTATCCCGACAAGTCAGACGAATTCGGCTCGTTCAACCTCATCGTGAAGCGGGGAGCCGGAGGCGAGATGCAGCTCGAGCGCATGCCCATCGCGCCGATGCCCGCCGAGCTCAGGGCCATCATCGAGGAGATGAAGTGACGACGTCACAGACGCCGATGCCGACGAAGGAGCAGCGATCGTTCCGCGTGTGGCGCGGCGATGCCTCGGGAGGAAAGCTCGAGCGCTACGACACCGCCGTCGACGAAGGGATGGTGGTGCTCGACGCCATCCATCAGATCCAGGCCGACCAGGCGCCCGATCTCGCGGTGCGCTGGAACTGCAAGGCGGGAAAGTGCGGCTCCTGTTCGGCGGAGATCAACGGGATGCCGAAGCTCATGTGCATGACGCGTCTCGACGAGCTTCCCGTCGACAAGCCGATCACCGTGGAGCCGATGCGAGCCTTCCCGGCGGTGCGCGATCTCGTGACCGACGTCTCCGTGAACTTCCGGATGAAAAAGACGATTCGGAAATTCCAGCCGCGGCCTCCCGACGCGCCCGACGGCACCTGGCGGATGATGCAGAAGGACGTCGACCGGGTGCAGGAGTTCCGGAAGTGCATCGAGTGCTTCCTCTGCCAGGACGTCTGCCACGTGCTGCGCGACCACCAGAAGCACGAGGAGTTCGCCGGTCCCCGGCACTTCGTGCACGCAGCGGCGCTGGAGATGCATCCCCTGGACGTCGGCGACCGTATCCCCGGCCTCAAGGAGGAGCACGGCATCGGGTATTGCAACATCACCAAGTGCTGCACCACGGTGTGCCCGGAGCACATCACGATCACCGACAACGCCATCATCCCGCTCAAGGAGCGCGTCGTCGACGAGTACTACGATCCGATCGGCAAGCTCGTGAAGATCTTCAGCCGCCGCAAGAAATCGACGTAGAACTTTCAACGCACCGGCCCGAAACTGCAGATTCCGAATCTTGGGAATCTGCGGAATCGACGGGATCAATTCCGTTGATTCTTCCAATTCCGAGAATTCGGAGCAAGGCAGTTGCTGGGCCGGTGCACGAAGCCATGGAACTGAAGCCCATCACTCGCGAAGGAATTCCGGCCGCGCTCCAGAAAGCCGAGCGTTACCGCCTGCTCAACGACTCCACGGCGGCGGAGAGCATCTGTCTGGACATCCTCGGAGTGGAGCCGGAGAACCAGCAGGCACTGGTCACGCTGCTCCTCTCGATCACCGACCAGTTCACGGAAGACTCAGGCGACGCCGTGAAACGCGCGCGTGACGTGCTGCCGCGCCTCGAGGACAACTACAAGCGCGCGTATTACGCGGGGATCATCGCGGAGCGGAAAGCCAAAGGCTTGCTGCGGCTGGGCGGCCCGGGCGTGGACGACGTCGCGCACGACTGGTTCCAGGATGCGATGCGCTGGTACGAGAAGGCCGAGGCGATCAGGCCGGCCGGCAACGACGAAGCCATTCTGCGCTGGAACAGCTGCGCGCGCATGCTCGACAGACATGAGCCCAAGGCCGCGACGCCTGAAGAGCTCACCCCCATCCTCGGGGAGTAAGAAGAACAGCTACCGCGGCTGCAGGAGCAGCAGCGCGAGAATGTCGGAACCGTTGCCGGGCTGCCGGTACGCATGGACGGCGGCGAACTCGTTGACCGCGTGCAGCCATGCATCATCCGGCATCGGTGCGCGCGCGAGCTCATCGAGCACATCTTCGGCGCCGGCGGACAGCGGCAGCGTTGCCGCGGTCCGGGCAGCGCGCATCAATGGAGCGAGACGAGGACGCGATTCGCGGGACGTGTTTCGCGAGATGGTGTGCAGACGACGCAACACAGTGCGCCGCGATCGGGCCACGTGCATCGTCGGCAGATCGAGCACACCCGAGACGTCATGACTCGCGAGGTGCCGTTCGAGCGCCGCGCGAGCCCGGAGGGCGGCGCGCTCGTCGACAGGAACATTCTCGCCATTCGCCGCCGAGCACAGACGCTCCAGCGTCTCGTCGTCGCTCGTCACGCGCGACGCCTCCACGCCGCGCATCCGCACCTGGCCATCCACGCGAAGGCAGGCGATGGCTCCTGACATGGGAGAACGCACCGCGGCGCACACGGGACCGTCGCACGGATCGGATGCCTGGCGCCAGCCGCGCAGAATCGCCGCGAGGCGTTCGCTGATCTCGACCGGCGTGGAGACGACCGCCGCGTCGTCCGGCCCGGGCAGAATCAACCCCTCGACGCCGATGGTGCGCGTCGCGATCGCGCGCTTCATCCGCAGGCGGTGCTCGAGCTGGAGCATGCGTTCCGCGGACGCCGGCGGAGGCATGAGATAGACGCCAATGCCGGCGTGGACAGAATCGACTCGGCGCAGCCGTCCGACACGTTGCGCGAGACGGGCGGGATTCCAGGCGAGATCCACATGCACGACCACGCTGGCATCGGGAAGATTGACGCCTTCGCTCAGCACATCCGTGGTCAGGAGCAGGTCGATGCGTTCCCGGACGTGGGCGCGTCGCGCCGCCCCGGCCGCGAATCGCGCGAGAATCTCGGCGCGACTGACTGCCCCCGACACGAGGCGGCCGCCGTCATGCGTGAGCATCGCGGTACGAACCGCCGGCGCGAGCAGCCGAAAGAGACAGCTGACCGTGTCGGCATACTCGCTGAATGCAATGATTCGTTCGCCGCTCCGCCGGCGCATGAGAGCGACGAGCTGTCGCGCCCGTTCCACGTCCGGGTCCGCGGTGGTCGTCAGGATGTCGATCAGAGCCCGGAGGGCGGCCACATGCTCCTCCACCTGGGCGAGCAGCGCGCGGGCACTCGTGGCTCGATCGGCCGCGAAGAGGTGGGGGAAAGAGAGCTGCTGCGAATCCTCGAGGTGGCACCAGAGCGCCAGTTCCTCGCGCGTCGGCACCCGATCGGCGCTCAACACGTCGATCATCGCAAGACCGCGGGCGAGACGACGCCGCAGCCCCGCGAGCAGGGCGCCGCGGCTCGACGCCCACTGCCGCACGAGTGTGTATGTCACCAGGACGCCGCCCTCGGCTCCGTCGAGCGGGGGCACGGCGCGAGGCAATGCCAGGATGCGGTCGAGACAATCGCTGTCGTCCACGCATGGGAGCCATTCCGGAGCTTCGACCACGGGCAGTCTGACGTTCGCTGCCCCGAGGTTGGCGGCGGTGCGACGCAGAACGTATCGCGCAAGCTCGCTCTCGGGCAGCGAATCCGCCTTCACTCCGAGGAAGATCGACAGCATGACGCGGAGATCCGTCGCGCGATTCTGAACCGGCGTCGCGCTCAACAGGAGAACGCGCGTTCGCGCACAGAGTCGCACCGCCGCCGCGAATCGGAGTGTATTGCGCGACCGGAAATGATGCGCCTCGTCGATGATGACGAGGTCCGGTTCCAGCGCGGGCGGGCCGTGTCGTGAAAGGGACTCCGCCGAGTGGAAAACGATCGACGTCCGGGCCCGCCGAGCGCACGCCAGCCAGTGGTCACGAACAGCGGCGGGCGCTATCACCATCGGGTTCGCCGCCCCCGTCGCGACCGCGAGGGCCGTGAACGTCTTTCCGAGTCCGACATCGTCGGCGAGCAGTGCACCGCGGTACTCGTCCATCATCCGACGCAGACGCCCGACGGCCTCGTGCTGATGCGCGTGCAGGGTGACCTCTCCCAGGCGTCGGGACGCCGACCAGCCGAGCATGTGCGCCGCGATCGTCGCGCGCACCGTCTGAGCGCCGGCAGTCAGCATCCGTCGAAGTCGAGAAGCGCGGCGACGGATGGTACGGAAAGGTTGTACGCGTGGAGGGCCGCGCGTAGCAGCGCGGCATCGTCACCGCCTCGCGCCGCGGCGAGCACAGCGCGACCTCGTTCCCAGTCGCGCGGGACCGGCAAAAGGCCGACCGTCCACCCGAGATACCGCCGATAGCCTCCTCGCGCGGGTTCGGCAATCGCATTCAGCCATGCAGCGCTCAGCGGGGAGTTGAGCAGGGCCGCCAGGGCCCAGGCATCGCTTTCGTCGCTGCATCGAACGACATAGCACGAATTCAGCGGCACGGTCGGATCGCCTGGCGGCAGCACCGCGGCCCGCGGGCGACGGCCGATGTCGGCCCAGACGACGCGCCACCGGGTCGCGTCCGCGGCGTCCGTACGGAACAGCGACCACCAGCGTCGCGCGCGGGCGGCGTCGCTGCGCAGGGTAAGCGCGGAATAATGCCGTCCAAGCCATTGCCGCGCCCGCGGCGGCAGCTTGCCGAGGGGAGCGCCCCGGTCGTCGTGCGTCCACACGATCCATTCATCGCAGGGCTGCCGCTGCCATTCCCGAATCCCGTCGCCGCGCAGCGCGGGACGCAGCAGCGCGAGCTCGACGCTCCCATGCTCGCCATTGGCGTCGACCACGGACGCGATGTCGCGCGCGCTGGACGTGACGCGCACGAGAAACGCGCTGTTGCAGCCGGACTTCACGCCGAGTCGAGGAGCGCCGAGGACGGTCTCCGACAGCGGCGTCCCTGCCGCACGTACGCGATCGAACGCCGCGCGCGCGTCGGGCGGAAGAATCAGCCACGGCGCGCCGGGCGAGGCGTCGTACGGCAGCGCGGTCGAAGCTGTTGCCCACTCGCTCCGCGCTCCCCGGCGATGCCTCGCGACCCGGACCGGGGCCGCCGCCCCGTCGTCGCGCCGGCCGACGAGCAGCGACGGATAGACCACCGCGTCGAAGCTGTGCCGGGATTCGCTGAGATCCTCGAGCCGGTGGGTTTGCGTGTGCTCGAGCAGGTGACGCCGAACCCCGCCGCCGGCAAGCGCGCGCCAGAGCTTCACCGGAAGCAGCAGCGCGATCGTCCCGCCCTCGCGCAGCAGCGACACGCCGCGCTCGACGAACAGCGCCGCCAGATCGACCTGGGACGCAAAGCCCCTGGATGCTCCGCCCGCCGCGGCACCGGCCTCCCACGACGCCGTGCGGAAGACCTCGAACGACTCGCGAAACCGCCGGCGCAGCAGTTCCGGCACACGGTGCAGCCGCACCCATGGCGGATTGCCGAGCACGATGTCGAATCCCCCGCGCGCGTGCGCCTCGGCGAAGCACGCAGGGAAGGAGAAGGGAAGCGCGCCACCCTCGGCGACACGGCGACGATCAAGACGCAGATCACGCAGCGCATCACGCAGTGTCCTGAGCTGTCGGCGGACGGGGGCGTCCATGCGCTGCCGGTCGCCGAACAGATCGCGCGACCGCAGCACGGCCAGCATTTCGCGACGGGCGTGCGTCGTCTGTTCGATGCGCCAGTCGAGCTGGGCGACCACGCGTCTGCGTTCCTCGCGATCGAGCTGCTTCGCCAGCCCCTGCTTTCGCGATCCCGTGGCGCGCACGTACCTGCTCCGCAGGTCCCCGATGCGGGCGCACCCGACCACCGCGAGCGGGTCGCGGCCGAATCCGGCACCAGCGAGCGCGTCGCCGACGCGGATGTTGCGATCGAGGTTCGGCAGCGGCGGCACCGCCATGGGGTTCGCTTCGGTGCTTTCGATGACGACGGAGAGCCAGAGCCGCAGCTCGCACAGCCACACCGCCATCGGACTGCGGTCGACGCCGAAGATCGACCGGGCCAGGACATCACGTCGCACATCCGCGATCGTGCCGCGATCGCCCAGCTCGCGCCGCACATCGGCGATCCGCTCGAGCATGTACACGAGGAACGCGCCCGACCCGCAGGCGGGATCCAGGATGCGTGTCGCGCGCAGCGCCCTCAGGTCAGGCGTCGGGAACGCTGCCCGAATCGCCTCGTCGGCGACGTGGGCGACCAGTGCGTGCGGTGTGAAGTACACTCCCGCCCTGCGGCGCTCGTCGAAGGCCATGAGACACTCGAACGCGCGCCCGAGCATCTCCGGATCGACCGACGCTTCGGACCATGTGGCGGAGTCCTCGCGCGCGACGAAGCGAAAGCGCGCGAAGAGCTCGTCGAACAGCGCGCCGAAGCGCTCGTCGGGATAGCGCCACGAGCCGACCTGACGCTCGAGGGGCGACCGCGCGAACAATCCGCCGTTGAGAAATGGGATGCGCCCGAGCCGGCGCGCCACCGTCGCCCGTCGCGACGGCGGCGTGTTCAGCGTGCCGAAGAAGAGCGGCAGCAGCACGCGCTGATGGAATCCGCCGCCCTTCCGCATGCAGTCGTCGAAGCGCGAGATCAGGAAGTCGCGGTCCTCGTCCAGCCATCCCCTGGCTTCGAGGAACCGCAGGAAGAGGAGGCGGGACGCATACAGCAGCGACACGGCGCGCGCGTCCTCGGCACTCACGCGCGCCGGCATCGAGCTCGCCAGGGCCGCGATGCGCGCGTCGAGAACGCGGTAGAAGCGGCGCGTGAGCGCGTCGCGGCCGAGGATCTCGCTGTACCGGGTGTGCGCGAGCACGTCCTCGTCGGCGCGCACCGCCGCGAGCGCGCACAGCGTTTCGGCGTCGGAATCGACGATGCGCCCGGGCTCCCAGAGGAACGCCGTGGCGCGCGGTCCGGCATCGGCGCCGATCGCGACGAGCCCCGCCTGCGTGCCGGCGTCGTCGACGGCGGCGACGAGCCAAAGCACGTGCGGCGCTCGCGACGCCAGACGGCGCGAGACGCGCTGCAGGTGATCGCGCAGCACTCCGATGCTCGCGCCGCGCGGAAGCAGCAGGACACGAATGTCGCCGACGCCCGGGATCAGCTCGGGCCCCGGCGCATCACCCAGCCCAAGCGCGATCAGGGCGTCGCGATCCAGCGCGACACCGTCTCCGGTGATCCCGGCGGCGCGAACGACAGCGCGAAGTCCCTCGGTGGTACAGGCCGCCGTGAGAGCCGCGGCCGCGGCGCGCATCGTGAGCACGCGCCGAGGCTACGCGTGTCACGTATGTGGACCGTCACCATCGCATTGCGGATAGGGCCAGAAAAAAACGAAGCGCCCGGCGATGCCGGACGCTTCGTGTCGCGTGCGCCGCTGGATTACCGACGGCTGGCTCTTCCGCCCTGACCCGACTGGCCGCCGTACCCAGAGCCGCCTTCGCTGCCGCTCAGGCCGTCCCCGCGGGTGTTGCTGCCGGTGTTGCTGTCCCTGCTTCTATTACGATCACTGCCGCTCTGGCCGCCGCTCGACCCACTGCGGTCGTTTTCGCGCGAGCGATCTGGTTCGTCGCCAACTGTCTCAGAACGGTCGCGATCGCTCGACGAGCCCCTCATCCCGCCGCTCTCACCGCGGTCGAGATCGGGATTATCGATCGAATCGTCCGAACGCCCGCTGCTGCCCAGGTTATTGTTGCGATCCGCCATCGTATCCTCCTGCTAGGTTGGTGATCACGCGCTCATGCGCGCACACCCGTGTCAGCGGGCAGAGGCAATGCCACGATGACCGCGCGAATCCGATTGACCGCTTCAGCCTGCCTTCATACGTTGCCGCGCTCGTAAATGCATCCATATCCGACAATCCCGGCCGGGTCGCGCGTCGCGCTCGTCGCGCCGGCGGGGCCATTGAAGATTCCCAACGACATCGATCGCGCGCTTCAGAACTGTCTGATGCTCGGTTGGGAGGCCGCCGTCGGCGAGCATGTGCGCGAGAAGCACACGTACTTCGCCGGACACGACGACGAGCGCCTGATGGATCTCAACGACGCGATTCGCGACGACACCATCGACGCGATCTGGTGCCTGCGCGGCGGCTACGGTGCCATGCGTCTCCTCGATGGGCTCGACTACGCGGCGCTGCGCAAGCGTCCCAAGGCCCTGATCGGCTATTCCGACATCACCGCGTTTCACTGCGCGCTCGCGACGCGCTGCGGTCTCTCGAGCATTCACGGCCCGACGGCGCGCAGCTCGCTGACGCCATTCAGCACCCGGTCGCTCCGCGCCGCGGTGCTGCGCGACGGTGATCCGTGCGGAACGGCGCCGAAAGCGAAAACGCTTCGCGGCGGACGCGCGCGCGGCCATCTGATGGGAGGAAATCTCGCGCTCCTGGCGGCGCTGCACGGCACGCCGTACCAGCCGCGCTACGAGGCGGCCATCCTGGTCCTGGAGGACGTGAACGAGGCGCCGTACCGCGTCGAGCGCATGCTGCTCCAGCTGCGACTGTCCGGTGCGCTGCAGAGCTGCGCCGGCATCGCCTTCGGTTCGTTCACCAACACCGGCGAAAAGGATTCCGGTCTGGGCGGCACGCGTTCGCTCGACGTCGTGCTGCAGGAAGCCGCCGATCGCGCGGGTGTTCCGGCGATCTCCGGTATCCCGATCGGCCACATGGACGATCAGTGGAGCGTACCCCTGGGAGCCGAAGCGGAGCTGGACGCGGACGAAAAACGTCTCACCGTCACCATGCCATGAAGACCTATCAGGAGTTGCTCGCTGGCGCCAAAGCGCGCGCGCGGGAGATCGGCGTGCAGGATGCGCTGGCGCTGCGAGGGTCGAAGACCGATGCCGTGTTTCTCGATGTACGCGACCCGAACGAGTACAACCTCGGGACAATTCCGGGCGCGATCACCATCTCACGCGGCAACCTCGAGAAAAACGTTGAAGCCCAAGTCCCGCGCGACAAGACGGTCGTCGTCTTCTGCGCCAATGGAAACCGGTCCGCCTTCGCCGCCGAAACCCTCGGCGCCATGGGATACGAAGACGTTCGCTCGCTCCGCGAAGGATTCAGTGGATGGGTCGGCGCCGGCGGAGATGTGGAGTGAGGATTCACCGCTCGTGACGATCGATACGCTCCTGGCACACGAGGACATCGTTCGGCTGGCGCGTGCGCTCGAGGACACCCCCGGGCAGGTGATCGAGCCGGAGCAGCCGATGCGACGCGCCGCCATTGCCCTGGTGCTGCGCATGGGGGAGGTCAGCGAGCCCGAGCTGCTCATGATCAAGCGAGCCGAAGTCGAACGCGATCCGTGGAGCGGCCACGTGGCCTGCCCGGGCGGTCGCATGGAGCCCGGCGATCTCGATCTCGCGCAGACCGCGATGCGAGAAACGTGGGAAGAGACGGGAATAGAAGTTTCGCGTGTCGGAAGAATCCTCGGCACGCTGGACGACATCAGTCCGCGAACGCCGGTGCTTCCACCGATCATCATCCGTCCCTTCGTGGTCGCCGTGCCGTCCGACGTGGCCATCGTTCAGAGCCCGGAAGTCTCGGCGGCGTTCTGGGTGCCGATGTCCGCGCTGCGGGACCGCGCGTCGTGGGGGATGGGGGTGGTGCAGGTCCGTGGAGCCGATCGCGAGGTGTCCACGTTCACGCACGCCGGATACACGGTGTGGGGGCTCACCGAGCGGGTGCTCAAACAGCTGCTGGAGCGCATGGCCTGAAGGTCTGTGTTGCGCGGACCGTGCCTGAATCGTAAGTTAGGTGAACCTAACTTTGAATTTAGTCGCTAATGGCAACACCAGAACTGAAGCTCGAGCCTCCGGAGCCTCCCAAGCCATCCGACGCCGCCGCCGATCGTGGCTGGCGTCTCGCTCGAGTCGCGCCGAGTCTCTCGGAAGTTTATCGGACGGTCCCCGTCTCGCACGCCACATGGATGCGCAAGCTCCTGGCGTTCGCGGGACCGGGATACCTCGTCGCCGTCGGCTACATGGATCCGGGAAACTGGGCCACCGACCTCGCCGGCGGATCCGCGTTCGGCTACACGCTGCTCGCCGTGATCATGCTCTCCAACCTGATGGCGATCCTGCTGCAGGGGCTGTCCGCAAAGCTGGGCATCGTGACGGGGCGGGATCTCGCGCAGGCCTGCCGCGACCATTTCGGCCCGACCACCAACTTTGCGCTCTGGATACTCTGCGAGATCGCGATCGCGGCCTGCGACCTCGCCGAGATCATCGG
>JBOHTL010000507.1:0-6505 GCA_050733735.1 Gemmatimonadaceae bacterium | reverse complement strand
GACGAGGGCGGATACCGGATTTCCGGGCAGTCCCAGCCACGGCGTGCCGCGCACGACGCCGAACCCGGTCGGCGCGCCGGGACGGATGCGGACGCGCCAGAATCGATGCACGCCTTCGCCGCCAAGCTCGGTGATCACGCGCCGGGTGTGGTCGAACGCGCCAACGGAAACGCCACCGGTCGTGATGAGCAGATCGCAATCGCAGTCAGCGATTCTTGCTCGAAGGGCGTCGGGATCGTCACGAACGACGCCGAGGGCGATCACGTCCGCACCTGCCGCGCGCACGGCGGCCTCCAGCGCATAGCTGTTCGATGACACGATGCGCCCCCCCCCACGCGCCACCACCTCGTCGAACCGTTCGACCTCGACGAGCTCGTCTCCAGACGCGAGAACCGCGACTCGCGGCCGGCGCACCACGGAGAGCCGCGATCGTCCAACGGCAGCGAGAAAGCCAATCTGGCCCGGCCGCAGCTCCTCGCCGCGAGAAGCAACCGGCGCACCCGCGGCGACATCTTCTCCCCGCGGGCGAATGTTCCGTCCTGCGTCGCGATCGGACGTGATCCGAACCCTGACTTCGCCGCCGTCGCTGTCCTCCACTCGAACGACGGTATCCGCGCCTGGGGGAACGGGCGCGCCAGTCATGATGCGGACCGCTTCGCCACGTCCCACCACGACGCGATCAGCCGAGGCTCCCGCTGCGATGGTACCGACGACGCCGAGAATCGCCGGTGTCGCGGCGCTCGCGCCGACGATGTCCTCCGCGCGGAGCGCATAGCCGTCCATCGATGCGTTGTCCCACGGCGGAAGCGCCAGCGGAGACACCACGTCCTCGGCGAGAACACGTCCGAGCGCTTCCCCGATCGGCACTTCGACCGCCGGGAGGGGCGTTACTTCACGGAGCACGGCGTCGCAGGCCTCCGTCACGCTCAGCGGGGGAGGACCGGCGAGCTCGCTCAGTTCTCTCCTCCGCGAGACGCGCGCAGCTCACGCAGGCGCGCGAGGCGAACCGCGATCGTGTCCTGGACGCGCGAGACATACGCCGTGGGCACCAGGTAGTTGTTGCACAGAACGCTGTACAGCAGGAGTCGCCCGTCGGCGGTCGTCACATAGCCGGAGAGCGAACGCACGTTGCTCAACGTTCCCGTCTTTCCTCGCGCGTTGGCTTCGGCGGCGGTGCCCCGCATTCGCGAGCGCAGGGTGCCATCCACGCCGGCGACCGGAAACGCGTCGTAATAGATCTGGAAATTCGCGTGACGACGCATCGTGTCCAGCACACGAATGAGCGTTGCCGGGCTGACGAGATCCTGACGTGAGAGACCGCTTCCATCCCACACCAGAAACCCGTCCGGTTCCGCGCCCCAGGCACGCAAACGCTCGGCGAAGAGCCGGCGGGCGACGCGCGCGCTGCCGGTGTCCGACTGGACCAGCGCGACGGTCTTGAAGAGCACTTCGCCGATCTGGTTCTGCGACGGCTTCATGAACGCGGCAAGAATCTCCGACAACGGTGGCGACCGCAGGATGAAGAGAGTGTCCTGCCGCGTCGTGTCGGTGAAAAGGCTGTCTTCGATGGTGATGCCGCGGTCGGCGAAGGCCTCGCGCAGGGCAGCCAGATACGCAGCCACGGGGTCGCGAAAAGCGACGGTGAGAGTGGCGCTGTCCCCCTGGGGAATCGTTCCGGCGATGACGACGTCGCCGCGCAGCGTGTCCTTCACGGCGCTCAGTCGCGCAACCGAGTCGACTCCCGTCGAATCCGTCGTGATGGCGAGCACTCGCAGACGCGGGAAGGTCCGCGCCGGCGTCGTCCGCGCGCTCACGGTATCTCCGGGCGTCGCTCCAGCGCGGACGTGGACATTCGCCACTCCTTCGTTGAAGAGCAGCTCGTCGATGGCGGCGCCGCTCGAGGTCGCGAGATCGTCGTGCTCCCACGCATGACCGATGTTGGCATCGGGAAAGGCATTGCCCAGGGGCAGCAGTCCGCCCCGGATCCGGGTCACGCCGCGGGCCGCGATGGAATCCGCGACGGCCTGCAGCGGAAGCATCGCGTCGCCCGCCATGTGATCACTGATCGTCGGATCGCCGCGGCCGATCACGAAGAGGTCGCCGTGGATCACTCCGTCGCGGACCGGTCCACCGGCCAGAAAGTGCGTCTCGTAGCGGTAGTCGGCACCCAGAGCGTCGAGCGCGACCGCTGATGTCAGAATCTTCTGGTTCGAGGCGGGCACGAGGAGCTTGCTGGCGTCGTGCGAATACAGCGTTTCACCGCGCTCGGGGTCGACGATCAACACCCCCCAGCGCGCATGGCGTGTTTCGGACAGCCCGAGGATCGAATCAATCGTGTAGCGCAGGGCCGCCCGATCATCGACGACCGGGGCTGGGGCGACAGTCCCCCGCGCGCAGGCGGCGCCCGCGAAAATCCAAAGGAGTCGCCACGGGGCGCTCCGCATGAGCAATGCTCCGGCGAAAGTGCCGTGAATCTATTCTGCCGCGTCCGCGATGGCGCGCGCTCGGGCCAGATCGGCTGCTGTGTTCACGCTCAAAAAGAGAACGGCGGGGTCGCCGAACTGTCGAGCTTCGCCCAAGGAGAGGCGACGAACGTCCGGTAGCCGCTCCAGGAAGCTGCGCGCAGTTCCTCCGCCACCGGCGAGAAACTCCTCCAGCGGCTCCCGTGCACTCGCCGAGTACCAGCCGCAGAACGGCTCTATTCCAAACGGCGAGTCGCTTTCCGGGACCACCGCAGTGGCCGATTTTTCCAGTCCAACCGCGACCATTCTGGCCAAAAGGTCAGGATGCACGAATGGCATGTCCCAAGCCACCACAAGCACATCCCGACCAGCAGGACCGCGCGAAAGTCCTGCGAGGACTCCAGAAAGTCCACCAAGCATCGGCGTTTTATCAGACAGTATGGGAACATCAAGAAGCCACTGTAACGCATCTTGATCGTTCGCTGACAGAACAATGTCCGTAGTAACCGTCTGAATGGAACTGACCACTCGGTCAATAATACGGACGCCGCCGACACGCTCCAGTCCCTTGGGTGCCCCGCCCAGCCGACGTGCGCTCCCTCCGGCCAGGACGACGCCCAGCGGAGGGCGGGGGGTCAGATCCGCAACCCCCGCCGTTCGGCCGCGGCGTCGAGATCGATGGTCAGGGCGCGCTCGATCATCGGGGCATGCATCCCGTCGGTGTGGCGTTCCTTGATGTATCGCGCACACGCATGACACACCAGGAGCTCGTACCCGAGGTCCAGAGCATCCACCCGAACGAAGGTCGGGGCGCGCGCAGCCTCGCAGCCGAGGCAGCCCGCGGTCGGCGCCGTCCAGTGCGTGTCGCAGCGCACGCACAAGAGAGTGCGCGACTTCTTGGAGCGCACCGCGAGATCCGGAGGGCCGCCGCAGCACGGGCAGGTCGACTTGTTCCAGTCGTGGAACGAGGCGCCCTTGCCGGCCTGCTGCGCGGCACTCCGCAGAATGGCGTTGCCGACGAGCGCCGCCGCGCGCAGGGCGAGACGCCGGCCCTCGTCACTCGACCCACGCTCGCCGACCAGCCAGGCCTTGAGCAGGGGCTGAGCGATCGAATATCCGTTCCGAAAGGACTCGAGAGCGCGTGGGGAAGCCATTCCGCACATCTCGAACGCCGTAGCCACGCGGCCGAGACTCGCATCCAGGTTTCCCGCCGACCGGAGCACTTCCGTGGGATCGAACGCGACGCGGCCTTCGGAGAGATTGGCTCGCGCGCGCTTTACTTTCGCGGGCGACAGCCGGAAGCGACCCAGCTCCGCGTGCACTCGCACGAGAGGCCGTAGATCGTCCGCAAATGAGGGGGGCGCGTAATCGCGCGAAGCGGTCTTGGTGGTTGTCAAGAATTTTTCGGCAAACGCACAGATGTGGTGTCGTCCGCGTTTTCCACACTCAGGAAGAACGAACCCCTTCCGAGGTCACGCGTCGCGTCTGCGAGCCACGAAAATGTTACGCGCGCCGTTGTGATGACGCGCACCGAGCGCGGCTAATGATCCTCGCCTGCAGTGCCTCCACCGGTGCCCTCGAGACCTTCCTGCGTCGGCGACTCCGGAGGAATCCACGCGGTGCCTTCCGAGATCGCCTTGCCGACGTCGGTCGTGCCGTACAGTCGGGTATCCAGATCCTCGTTGACGCCTTCGCTCTCGGGATTCAGGGGTACCGGCCGGTCGCCGAGAAGAAGTCCCTCCGAGCGCTCGTCTTCGACGAGATGGTCCTCGATGTCCATCGGACTTTCCGCGCGATGAATGGCCTGAACGACGAGGCCGTTGCGCACGCTCTTCAAGCCGAGAACATCCGTCAGCACGTGCTCGGCGACGCGGCGTTCGTAGTCGGTTCCGACGCGTCCCTCGAGCGCGACGGAGCCGTCCTGCACCTGCACGGTGATGTAATCAGCGTCGAGGCCGTTATGGGCGCGCAGTTGCGAGCGCACCATGTCGCGAAGCTCGCGATCGCTGAGGTCGTCGATGTTGTGGATGTTCTCGAAGTCGTCCGCCATGCGCCAGTTCTCCTCGCTCGCGTCCGGCATCCGGTGCCGCGCCGCGAGCGCCCGCGCGGGCTACCGTGCAAACAGGTACGACACTCCGATGGTCAACGCCGGGTTGTTCAGCCAGGCACTGCGACTCTGGCCTCCGTCGAAGACCGCGGTGCCGTCTGCCGCGCCGAGATAGTACGTGTCCGGGTAACGCACCGAGTACAGTCGGTTCATGAAGTCGGCGCGCACCTGGAAGCGGTTTCCCGGCACCCAGCGAATCCCCGCCCCCCAGCTGAGTGCAAAGCGGGTGCCGAACGCGAAGTCACCCACGTCCGGCTGCGAGTGAAAATCGCTCACGAAGCCCAACCCGGCGCGTACCTGCGGAACGAATCCGTAAAAGCTGCGCGCGCCAGTGAGCGCGAGCGCCATGCCGACGTCGGCGAAGTACAATGGCCACCGCCAGGTGCCGAGAAACTTGCACTCCCGGCTCGCCGCGGCGCAGGTCTGCGGCCGTTCGGGATCGAGCACCTGTCGTTCCGAATCCGCGCGCGACATATCGAAGGTGATGTGCGCGGGACCAGCGGCGCGCCACTCGTAGTGCGCTCCGACGAGCGGGCCGCTCTGCGGCGCCACACCGCCCGGATCCTTCTTCGCGACGAACCAGCCGCCGTAGAAGGTGACCTCCTGCGTCTCGCGGAGATCGCGAAACGGACTTTGTCGCGGCGGATATCCGACCTGCGCGGCTGCTTCGGCCGCCGCCACGAGCGCCGCGACCACCAGCGCGATACTCCGAATGTCGCGACGCATCACGCGGTCGCTCGCATTTCGATCTGACGCAAATCCACTCCTGTCATTTCCGCCGGCCGTTCGAGGCCGAGCATCTGCAATATCGTTGGTCCGACGTCACAGAGCGCACCCCCCGTCCGCAGAGGACGGTCACCGTCGGGATCGACGACGATGAACGGCACCGGGCTCGTCGTGTGTGCCGTGTGCGGTCCGCCGGTTGCGCTATCGATCATGATCTCGCAGTTGCCATGATCCGCCGTCACGAGCAGCCGCGCTCCGGCGCGCTCCGCGCTTGCCAGCACGCGTCCGAGACACTGGTCGACGGTCTGCACCGCGCTGATCGTGGCCGGCATCGATCCGGTGTGTCCCACCATGTCGCCATTGGCGTAATTGCAGAGCACGAAGTCGTGCGCGCGTTCGTCGATCGCCCGACAGAGGACATCCGTCACGCCGGGCGCGCTCATCTCCGGAGCGAGGTCGTACGTCGCAACTTTCTGACTTGGCACCAGCAATCGCTCCTCGCCGGGAAAGGGCGTCTCGACGCCGCCATTGAAGAAGTACGTCACGTGCGCGTACTTCTCGGTTTCCGCCGCGCGGAACATCGTCCTGCCTGCATTGGACACCGTTTCCCCCATGATGTTCGCCATCGACTGCGGCGGGAACGCGACGGGGATCTCGAAGGTGCGGTCGTACGATGTCATCGTGACCAGGTGCAGCGTCGGCCGCTTGCCGACCCGGAAACCGGAGAACCTCTCCTCGGTGAGCGAGCGCACGATCTGCCGCATGCGATCCGCGCGGTAATTGAAGCAGATCAGCGCGTCGCCGTCCTGCATGGGAGCGACCGGCTGGCCGTCGCGCTCGATCACCACGGGCTCGATGAACTCGTCGGTGACGTCGCGCGCATACGATTGCTGAATGACGTCGAGCGGATCGGACGCGCGCGGACCTTCGCCTTTCACCGAAGCGAGATACCATTTTTCCGCTCGGTCCCAGCGCGTGTCGCGATCCATGCCGAAGTACCGGCCTCCCAGACTCGCGATGCGTGCGCGATCGCGCGCGTAACGGAGCAGCTGCTGCACATAGCCGTGCGCCGATCGCGGCATCGTGTCTCGTCCGTCGAGGAGCGCGTGAATGGCGACGCGTTCCACCTGGCGACGCTCCGCGAGGTCGATCAGCGCGTAAAGGTGCCTGTCGAAGGCGTGAACGCCTCCGGCCCCGATCAACCCCATGA
>JBOHTL010000506.1:0-4927 GCA_050733735.1 Gemmatimonadaceae bacterium | reverse complement strand
TTCCGCGGCCTCAGCGCCGTTTCCGCGTCACCCCGTCGGTCGAGATCCTTCGGTGATGGCGACGATACGACGGGCAATGTCCTCGGCGGCATTGGGACGGGCACGAGATGCCGCGGCGGTGGCGAGGGCGCGCATGCGCGGCTCATCGCCGAGCAGCGCACCGACGGTCGCGCCGAGGTTTGCGCCGGTCAGATCCGATTGAGGCAGATGCACCGCGGCCCCAGCCTGTTCCAGTGTTCGCGCGTTGAGCGTCTGGTGATCGGCCGCGGCTGTCGGCAACGGGATGAGCACCGCCGGAATGTGCCACGCGAACAGTTCCGCGAGCGTCATGGTTCCGGCGCGGGCGACCGCCAGATCGGCGGCTGCATACGCGTCCGCGATTGGGCTGAGATACGGCTTCACGCGCACATGCTCGCCCTCGAGATCGGCAAACTGCTCGTACGTCTTCTTTCCGGTTCCCCAGATGAGGCTCGTGTCGGGCGGCAATCCGACACCGATCCACTCGCGCACCGCGGTGTTGATCGCCAGGGAACCCTGGCTTCCCCCGTAGACGAGCACCACGCGATCGTTCTGGGGAAAGCCCCACGCGGCACGCGCGGCCTGGCGATCGGGACGATGTGCCGGCGGAGGCTCGATGGGTGCCCCGGTGTCGACGAGCACGTCGGATGAGCGCACTTTCAGATGCTTTCCCGACTCGGGAAACGCGAGATACACCTCGCGCGCCCAGCGGCTGAACAGCCGCGCGGTAAGGCTCGGCATGCTGTCGCCCGTCTGCTCCACGATCGGAATGCCGTGAGCGACGGCGTACGCGAGAGACGCCACGGCCGCATAACCGCCAGTTCCGACGACCACGACGGGTCGTTCCTCGCGAAACACCGTGCCGATTCCCCGCCACGCCGTGACCATGCCGGCGAGCGTGCGCCAGTTGTTCCAGGGATCGCTGCGGTAGAGCGGGTGGAGATCGAGCAGGACGAACGGGTATCCTGTCGCCGGCAGGACGTCGCGTTCGACGCCGCGACGCGCTCCGATGAAGAACGGCTGAATGTCCGGCCGCATCCGCTGGACCGCGCGCGCGATCGCCAGCCCGGGGTAGAGATGCCCCCCCGTGCCGCCGCCGGCGAAAACGATCCTCATGCCCGCGGGGACAGCGGGTTCGTGGCCGAGGATCCGACGACGCGCTCGCGCATGCTGCCGATGTTCACCAGCACTCCCGTGAGGAACATCGTCAGCACGAGATTCGAACGGCCGTACGACACGAAGGGAAGCGTCAGGCCTGTCGTCGGCAGGAGCCCCACCACGACCCCGATGTGCACGTACGCGGTCAGCACGGTCGTGAAGGTCAGACCGACCGCGAGAAGGCGCAGGAAGGGGCTGCGCGCCTGTCGCGCGATCCGGAACCCGAACAGCGCATACGCGCCGAATCCGAGCGTGAGGCCCACGAGGCCGAGGAATCCCCACTCCTCTCCGACGTTGCTCCCGATGAAGTCGCTGTACGGGTACGGCAGAAACCCGTACTGCTGTCGTCCCTCGCCATATCCGACGCCGAACAGTCCTCCCGAGCCGACCGCGACGAGGGACTGCTTGAGCTGCCAGCCGGCGTTCGGCGCGCCACCCGGATCGAGGAACGACACGAGTCGCAGCAGGGCATACTGCACCTTCTCGATCTGGCCCCAGAGCCAGGGAATCGAGAGCGCTCCAATCAGCACGAAGTGCGCGATCCGTACGCCCCCGGCAAAGAGCACGATGGCCATGAGCAGCGTATACAGCATCGCCACCGACAGATCCGGTTCGGCGGCGACCAGCAGACAGAGCGCGCCGAGAATCACCAGAAACGGCATGAGCCCGCGCGAAAAGCGGCGCAGCTGATCGCCCTTCTTCACGACCAGCATGGCAGTCCACACGACCACCGCGAACTTGCCCAGCTCCGACGGCTGGAACGACGTCGCGAACAAGAATCGTTTGGAGCCGTTGACGCGCGGCGCGATCGTCGATGGCAGGAGGATCACGAGCAGCAGCGCGCCAAGGGTGATCCACATGATCGGCCACGCCCATTCACGCCAGCGGTCGGCGTCGATCTTGGCAGCGGCGGCGAAGGCGACGACACCGACGGCCACCCCGGTGATCTGCTTGAGCAGGTAGTACGCGCCGCCACGTCCCTCGTTCAACGCCAGGATCGCACTGGCGCTGTAGATCACCGCGAGCCCGAACACGAGGAGGCAGCCGGACACGAGCACGAGCGCCCGTGCCTCTGCGCTCATGTGCCAGCGGAATCGGACGTCGGCGCGCGCGGCCGTGGTCGCGTCGTCCCGGCCTGCCCCGCGCGCAGCGGGCCGCATGGCGATCGCGCCCCCGGTCATTGCATCCGCGAGACGAGTCGCTTGAACTCGCTGCCGCGCCGCTCGTAATTCTCGAACATGTCGAAGCTGGAACACGCTGGGGAAAGAAGCACGACGTCACCCGGCGCCGCTGCCCGACGCGCCCGCTCGATGACCTTCGCAAAGTCGCCGCCGCCCTGCTCGACTTCTATGATCCCCGCGAGGTCACGCATGATCTCCGGCGCCGCCTGGCCGTACGCGATGACGCGCTTGACGACGCGCTTCAGCTGTGGGGCGAGCGCGCTGTACGGCTCTCCCTTGTGTTTGCCGCCGAGCAGCAGCACCGTCGGCTGGGACATGCCGCGCAGCGCGACGAGCGTCGATGCGACATTGGTGGACTTGGAATCGTTGATCCACAGGACTCCGTCGACCTCCGCCACCGCTTCGATGCGGTGCTCGAGCGACCGGAAGCCGCGCAGCCCGTCCGAGATGCGCTGGATGGCGGCCGGACTGCGATGGTTCGAGTCCGCAAGCATGACCGCCAGCGCGGCGCTGAGCGCGTTCGCGACGTTGTGATCACCGAGCAGCGCCAGCTCCTCGCGACCGATCAACCGCTCCCCGAGCACGACCAGCGATTGTTCGTCGCGGTCGTACCAGGCCTCGGCCGGTTTCGTCACCGAGAATCGCGCATGCACCCCCGCAGCGGACGCCGACAGCCGCTGCGAATCGGCATCGTCCGCATTGGTGACCCAGTGCGACGCCGGGCTCGCGTTGCGAAAGAGAAGCTGCTTGTCGGCGTAGTACTCCTCGACGTTCGTGTACCGGTCGAGATGATTCGGGGACAGGTTGGTCAGCACGCCGACGGCGGGCGCGATGATGGGCGTGAAGTGCAGCTGATACGAGCTCACCTCGAGCGCGATCCACGGCGGCGGCACAGGCTGGAGCGCGATCTCGGACAGCGGCGTGCCGATGTTGCCCGCCGCCACCGCGCGGTGCCCGAGCGCCCGCAGCAGGTGATCGATCAGCGCGGTCGTCGTCGTCTTGCCGTTCGTGCCCGTGGTCGCGACGTACGACGCATTCGGCAGGAAGCGCAGCGCGATCTCCACCTCGCTGACGATCTCGATTCCGCGGTCGACGGCAGTCCTGATCGCGGGAACATCGGGTGGGACGCCGGGGCTGACGACGACGAGCGACGCGCGCGCGATGCGGTCGAGGTTGTGCGTGCCGACGTCGACGTTGATCCCTTCGCCTTCGAGCACCGACGCGGTCGCCCGCAGCTCGTCGGAGCGTCCGGCGTCGGACGCGTAGACGACGTTGCCGCTGCGCGCCAGAAGCGTCGCCACGGCGCGGCCGCTGCGCGCCAGCCCGATCACCGCGATTTCGCGCACCAGCCATTCGGCCCGCAGCGCGGGCGCCGAGACTCGCGCGGGCCTCACGTCAGCGCAGCTTGAGCGTGCTGAGCGCCAGGATCGCGGACAGGATGCCGATGATCCAGAACCGCACCACCACCTGCGGCTCTGTCCACCCCTTCACCTCATAGTGATGGTGCAGGGGCGCTCGCAGCAGCAGCCGATGCTTTTGCGCGTACTCCAGTCCGTACCGCTTCCTTCGGTACTTGAAGACGACGCGCTGACCGATGACCGAGAGCGTCTCGGCCATGAACACGAAGCCGACGAAGAGCAGCAGGAACTCGGACTTGAGCAGAATCGCGATCACGCCAAGCCCGCCCCCCAGCGCCAGGGATCCGGTATCCCCCATGAACACCTGTGCGGGGTGGGTGTTGTACCACAGAAATCCGATGAGCGCACCGACGATGGCCGCGCAGAAGACGGTGAGCTCTCCGGCGTTCACCAGATAGAAAACGCCGAGGTAGAGGCTCGTGTCAGTGCGACCGATGACATACGCGAACACGGCGAAGGTCGCGAACGCGATGGCGCTCAGGCCGGCCGCGAGCCCATCCACCCCGTCCGTGAGATTCACCGCGTTGCTCGCCGCGACGAGAATGAAGGTCGTGAACAGAACGTACAGCCATTCGAACGACGCGCTCAGCGGAACCACCAGCACGTACTTGTAGAACGGAAGCGTGGTCGACGCGCCGGGAAGGTTCGGCGACAGCGGCAGCTGCCAGAGGTACAAACCGAGCGCCACACCGGCGATCACCTGCCCGGCGAGCTTGTAGCGTTCCACCAGTCCCTGATTCTTCTGGCCCGCCCGTTTCTGGCGAAGCTTGAGGATGTCGTCCCAGAAGCCGATCGCCGCCATCCACGCGGTCACGAGCAGCGCGATGAGCGTGTAGCGGCTCGTCAGTCGCGCCCACATCAGGACCGACACGCCGGCACAGAAAAGGATGATCAGGCCTCCCATCGTGGGCGTCGTCCCCTTCCCCGCGTGCGAGTCTGGTGTGCCCTCGCGCACCACCTGATGCATCGCGGCGCGGCGCAGCGCGCGCAGGATGACCGGACCGAGGATGAACGACAGCACCAGGGCGGTCACCGCCGCGCCGGCGGCGCGGAAGGTGATGTAGTTGAAGACATTCAGGAACGTGTATTCCCGAACGAGTGGAACGAAGAGATAGTAGAGCACGCTGTGCCGTCAGGACGAAGGCTGAGCCC
>JBOHTL010000505.1:0-3342 GCA_050733735.1 Gemmatimonadaceae bacterium | reverse complement strand
CTCATCGATGGCGTCGTAGTAGCAGTACGGCCACCCGTTGTCGCTGCCGCTGGTGATTCGGACCAGCTCTTCCGCGGGAAGAACGGCGTCCTCCTCGACGGTGAAGAACTCCGGCCAGTTCTCGAACAGCATGTCGCGCCCGTGCTGCATTCCGTACAGGCCGTTGTTCGCGGGATTGACGGCGAGCGCCACCATGTTTCGCAGTCCGGTAGCGAAGCGTTCCCCGTCCGCCTGCGTCTGGTTCGTCCCCGACGGGTTGAAGGTCCACACGCCGGCGCGCACCGGGAGCTCAGGGCACGGGAAGACGCCGGGCGACTCCAGCTCGCGATTCTCCTCCTGACAGGCGTTGGACGCCGACCCGATGTTCACGTACATCGTCTGCGCGTCCGCGAGTACGATGGTCTTGCTGATGTGATCACCGGTGTTCGGCAGGCCGGACACGACGACCGCGGCATTTCCGGACGGCTCGAGTGAGCCGGCCGGTAGATCGAAGCGCAAGACGCGGTCGTTCGCGCCGAAGAACAGCGCACCTGGACGCCACGCGATCCCGCTGCCGCCCAGGCTGGCACTGAACTCCGACTGCGCGTCGGCATCGCCATCGCCATCGGTGTCGCGTAAACCGATGATCCCGAACTCGGGATCGTTGTTGCTCGGGCTGTTGATCGCGACGAAGAGATCGCCGGTCGACGTGATCGCCATGTGTCGCGCGCGCGCCGGCTCGCCGCCACTCACCAGGTCCGCCACTACGACGGCACAGAATCCGTCCGGCAGCGTGATCCCTCCGTTATCGTCGTCGCACACGACGTTCTCTGAGGGATCGACGGTGTCTTCACAGGCCGCAGCGGCGATGAGCAGCACGCCATACGCCCGCAACATTCGGGAACGCAGCTTCATGGTGACTCCAGGTCTTGGCCGGGCACTTCCGGTCCGGCAACATCCGGGCAACCCGGTGCCCGATAACGAGAGTCACGCGACCTGAGCCTTTGCGTTCTCTCCCTGTGCGACACGTCACACCCGCGACGCTGACGCACTCCCAGATGACGCTCCCAGGTGACCGTGGCGGCGGTCCGAATGGTTTGACGCATGAGGTCACTACATGAACATGCGTTACCACGTTCGTCGGCTCCTGTTCGTCCCGTTCGCACTGGCGGCGGCCTGCTCGTCGGGTACCGAGCCGGGCGTGCGCGACGTCTTCGTGCTTCAATCGATCGCCGGCGAGACACTACCGGCGCTGGAGCATGTCAATGCCGCATGCGGCGTCATCCTGGTCGCGGATACCATCGTCCTCTTCGAGGATGGCACCGCCACGCGGAGCACCGCGCGCGACATCCCATCGTACAGCGGCGCCGTGGATCCACTGACGTGCGAGCCGGCTGCATCGAGCCCGAGGAAGCGCAGGCTCACGCGCCAGGCGTTCCTGTACAACCTCGACGCGAACGTCATCAGCTTTGACTTTCCGTGCAATGACACGGCGTCCTGCGTGCCGCCTTCGGTTACTGGAGGGACACTATCGGACACCGGGCTCATCATCGACATGTCCCACATTGCTCGGACGCCGATGGTGTACGTGGCTCTGGCACGGGAAGGGTTAGAGTAGCCGAAGACGGGTGCGGGCGGCATCTTCCCGGATATGAGGTCCGCGCTGCTGCTTTGCGTTCTCCTGGCCGCCGGTTGTGCCCGATCGCCGGCGGCAAGGTCGAGCGCCGCTCCAGCCCCGCTGCCCGGCGTACCGGCGCAGCTGAATGGGTGGCGCATGGTGAGCTCTGGAACGATGCGGGGCGCACCGGCGACCGACACGATCTACCGGTTCGTGGACAGCACGTCGCAACGCATCTCGGTCATCCGATATCCCGTTCCGCCGGACATCCGCGCCATCGCGGACACGTCGAAATGGGTCGACGTCGAAGGCCGGAAATTCGAGCAGGTCCAGGAGCTATTGGTGCAGCGCGGGACGCTGCAGTCGTCGCGCGTGGCATACATGCGGACTGTTCCGCTCCAGCTTGGAGGTCGTGAGGTGCATGAATTCGCGGCAACCATGGTCGTGCGCATTCGCGACAAGTCGTTCGTCGATCTCGAGTACCTCTACCTCGTCGGCGACACGTTTCTCAAGATCCGCGCGACAGTGCCCGAGGAATCGGAACGCAACGACATTCCGGCGTTTGCCCGCGATCTCGTGCGTCGCCTCGCGGCTGCCAGGCCGTCCGGTTCGTGAACTTTCGTTTGGGCCTGGCGCTCCTCGCGCTCGGCTGTGGGACCTCGCAGGGACCGATCGTGATCGCGCATCGCGGAGCGAGCGGACATCGTCCCGAGCATACGCTGGAGGCGTACGCCCTCGCCGTGCACATGGGCGCCGATTTCATCGAGCCCGATCTCGTGAGCACGAAGGACGGAGTGCTGGTCGCGCGACACGAGAACGAGATCGGCGAAACGACCGATGCCGCGACCAGGTTCGCCGATCGACGCGCGACGAAAGTGATCGACGGCGACACGATCAGCGGCTGGTTCTCCGAGGACTTCACGCTCGCCGAACTGCGCACGCTGCGCGCGAAGGAACGGCTGCCCATCAGGTCGACCGTATACGACGGGCGCTTTCTCGTGCCCACCTTCGACGAGGTGTTGGCGCTCGCGGACAGCCTGGGACGAGTTCGTGAACGCGACGTCGGTGTATATCCGGAGACCAAGCACCCTGAGTACTTTCGCGCGATCGGCCTGCCGCTCGAGGAGCGGCTGCTCGAAGCGCTGGAGCGCTACGATCTGGATGGACGACACGATCCGGTGTACATCCAGTCGTTCGATTCCGCGAGCCTGCGGTATCTGCGGCCGCGCACGCGCGCGCGTCTCGTGCAGCTTGTGCAGGACTCATCACAGGTCACGCCGTCTGCCCTGAAGGAGATCGCGCGATACGCCGACGGCATCGGTGTCAACACGCGACTCGTCGTGCCGGCGAGGGCGGGTGCGCCGCCGACTGCGCTGGTGACCGACGCCCGCGACGCCGGGCTGTTCGTACACGTGTGGACGCTGCGACCGGAGCCTCGGTTTCTCGCGGAGAGATACAACGGCGACCCGCTCGCCGAGGTTCGCGAGCTCGCCGCGCTTGGCGTGGACGGGATGTTCGGCGATTATCCGGACCAGTTGCTGCAAGGGCTCGGCAGACTCCCGACGATGAAGGAATGATGCGCCGCAGTTCCCGGTTTTTTTCCCCGCCCCCCATTCTCTTCCCTCTTCCCCTTCCCCGTGTCCCCCTTCCTCGGTGAGCTGCTGGGATCCGCCATTCTCCTCATCGTCGGCGACGGCGTCGTAGCCAACGTCGTTCTCAGTCGCACCAAGGGCAACGCCTCCGGC